>JAFTXL010000200.1 GCA_017464985.1 Clostridia bacterium
AATTTCCATGTAACCTTCTCATTTCTTTTTTCCTTTATTATGCTTTCAGCACTCTTTCCGTGTTCCTGCGACTGAGTATATGACTCTATTGCTTTTTCAATTACATTTCTTATTTTCTTATCTCCGACACGTTTTCCGTCTGTTGTTTTCACGGTTCCGTTCCTCAAATCCGCAATAATAAAATCAGCAACAACACCGTTTTTCATACACTTCTCAGTTATATTTTTAAATACCGGCGAAAAAGAATCTGTATACTTTGAATAATCATCTACGGAAAAAATAAAATACCGGAAAATACTCCTTGCAGAAGGAGAATATTTGCTTTCATCAGCAAATGACAAGAACTGCTCCTGCAGTACATCAGGTTCTGTATGTATTAAATCAATCACCTGCAGCGTAATATATGCCCCGAAGTCCTGTCTTACCAGCATGCTTCTGTCTGCTGAAAGTTTAAAATATTCGTCCGACGTAAAAGACAATAATAGCAGGCTGTTAAAACCTGCCATATCGTACAAACAATTATTATCTGAACTATTTCGCTGTTCTCTGTCACAGCCGTCTGTCATAGGAACTATCTCCTTACGTATCCTCCACCGCGCTTGTTTTCCTTCTGATGCTTTATATCAACCAAACGCTCTTCGCTCGACTTCATAAACTTTGCCAATTTATCTTCAAATGAAACGGCGCCGCCGCTGCCTCTGTCATCATCGTACATTGCCGGCTGCTGTGAAATAGACACCGGATGCGGCGCCTTTTTTTCAGTCCGTTTCTGAGCAGATGCTTTTAATACTTCTTTTTTATCCTGCGATGCCTTCTCCGCCTTTTCGGCTTTCACTTCTGCCTCGCTCTTACCGTCCAACCTGGGCTGACTTGCGACACGCTTTATAGAAAGCTTCTTTTTTCCGTCAGGTTCTACCGAAAGAACCGCAACCTTAACATTCTGACCAACCTTAAGGTAGTCCTTAACATCCTGTACATATCCGTCCGAAATTTCGGAAATATGCACCAAACCGGTGGAACCGTCTTTGAGCCTTACAAAAGCTCCGAAATTCATAATACTAAAAACTCTGCCTTCGAAGATTTCAGCAACATCTGCCATATAATTTTTTTCCTTCCGCGCGCCTTATAATAAGCGCAAAATGTAGTATATATTTTAAGCAACATTTATAACGGTAAACAGAAGAGAATCATCTCAATCTACAAACTCGTATATAAATACTGTCTCATCTTCCTCAACATAACCTGACTCACGCGCAAGCTCCTCTTTGTACTCGTCCGTAGTCACATACTCCTGCTGTTCCAGAAGTTCTGCATGGTACTGTTCCGCTTCCTGAAGCTGCGCCTGCGCATCTTCATATTTCTGACGCTGCGCATCCATGGAACTCTGCTGTACAACAATCATTACGACAATATACGCCGCAATCGCATAAAATACAATATTTTGTAATTTTAAATTCTGCAGGCCAAACCTTTTCAACAAAATGAACCCACTCCTTTTTCTTCCGTAAATTAACATCAATCCGTTAACTTAATCATTATATATTATCCTCGTTCTTTTCGCCAGTATTTTTTACATTATTTTTGTTTATTTTTAGGACATTTTTTGTGTATTTTTGAACAAATTTTACTATCTTGATAATAACAAAAAACAGCATGAATACGATTCGCCCTGCCACAGGTGCTGCTACAGGAAAATATACTGCAAAACCAACTATGCACCCCAGCACAATATACGCTTTAAGCTGCCCGCCGTTCACACAGTATACCGCAATAACAATTACACAAAACGCAAACAGTAAAAAAAGAATATCCTGCAAAATTACAGCTGCATCGTTTATTTTTGAATTATTTCTTCTCACAGCGCTCCGTATTGACCTGAATACGTCAAAAACGAACCCCAGGAAAAATCCCACGGCAAACATTATAAGTAAATCCTTTGCCGACTCAAGAATTACCTCTGATTGATTCATCCGAACATCCCGCCAAACAGACCTTTGCGCATTGATTTTGATTTATCCTCGTACTCACAGCTGTAAATATACCCGCTTATTTCAAGAACCTTTTCATTCAAGTCAAGCCTTGCAATCCGAACACCTTCACCTCTCACAATCAGCTTCCCCAAAACCGTTTCCGCTTCAACTAAATTTTCGTTAAAACAGCTCACATCGTTCACACCGCTGATTTTCAATATTTCTCTGCTCTCCAAAATCAAGTTCTGCTGTACGTCAGATGACGGTATTCTCCGTTCCTCAATCATAAAAATCACCTTTCCGGCAGGCTGCAATTTATTACGTAAAGCCGACAAAAAATCTGATTCGACTTTTTCAGTGTTCTCACTCTCGCAATACCACGCCACGTTTCTTTAACTATTCATGAATATATATGCTTCAAAATGCTTTAAAATGCGGAAATTCATGTTGCAATTCGGCAATAAAACATGGTATAATCTTTCGGCTATTGAAAATACGCACGGTTTCCCGATGCATTTAAGTGTGGACATACAGTCTCTTATATTCAGATGACGGATACCGGAGGAAAAACAAAAGGAGGATATTAAAATGGCTGTAATTTCAATGAAGCAGTTGCTTGAAGCAGGTGTTCACTTCGGACATCAGACAAGAAGATGGAACCCCAAAATGGCGGAATACATCTACACAGAAAGAAACGGAATCTATATCATAGATCTCCAGAAGACCGTTAAGAAAATTGACGAGGCTTATTATTTCATCTCAGATATCGCTAAAGCAGGCGGTACTGTACTTTTCGTAGGTACAAAGAAACAGGCTAAAGATTCCATTTTGGAAGAAGCTGAAAGATGCGGAATGTACTATGTTACAAACAGATGGCTCGGCGGTATGCTCACAAACTTTAAGACAATCAAAACAAGAGTTGCAAAGCTTAACAAACTCAACGCTATGGAAGAAGACGGAACTTTTGACCGTCTCCCCAAGAAAGAAGTTATTAAGCTCAAAGCTGAAAGAGACAAACTCGAAAAGAACCTCGGCGGTATCAAGAGCATCAACGGACTTCCGTCAGCACTCTTTGTTGTAGACCCCAAGGTTGAAAAGAACGCAGTTCTCGAAGCTAAGAAGCTCGGTATTCCGGTTGTAGGTATCGTTGATACTAACTGCGACCCTGATGACGTTGATTACGTTATCCCCGGAAACGATGACGCTATCAGAGCTGTAAAACTCATCGCAGGCAAGATGGCTGACGCTATCATCGAAGGCCGCGAAGGTACAGAAGCTGCTGCTCCTGCTGAAGAGGCAGAAGTTGCAGAGGTTGCTGAAACTGCTGAAGAAGCTTAATTTTCAGGCAATCAGCCGCAAATTGATTTTATATAATAATTAACAGGAGGTTTTCACATGGAAATCAGTGCTTCAATGATAAAAGAGCTCAGAGAAAGAACTTCTGCCGGAATCGCAGACTGCAAAAAGGCACTTACTGCTACAGACGGCGATATGGACAAAGCTGCTGAGTTTCTTAGAGAAAAAGGTCTTGCTGCTGCAGTAAAGAAATCAGGCAGAATCGCATCTGAGGGTGTTGTGTCTTCTTACATTCACGCAGGCGGCAGAATCGGCGTTCTCGTAGAAGTTAACTGCGAGACAGACTTTGTTGCAAAAAACGAAGTTTTCACAACATTTGTAAAAGATATCGCTATGCATATCGCTGCTTCAAACCCGCTTTATGTTACTAAAGAGGAAGTTCCCGCAGCAGATCTTGAGAAAGAAGCTGCAGTTCTCCGCGCACAGGCTCTTAACGAGGGTAAGCCCGAGAAGATCGTTGAGAAAATTGTTTCAGGCCGTATGGAGAAATACTACGATGATTACTGCCTCATGGAGCAGAGCTTCGTAAAGAACCCTGACCAGAAAGTAAGCGATTTTGTTAAAGAGAAAATCGCAACTCTCGGCGAAAACATCAACATCCGCCGTTTCGTAAGATACGAGATGGGTGAAGGTCTTGCAAAGAAAGAAGAAAACTTTGCAGAAGAAGTTATGAAGCAGGTTAAAGGCTGATTAACAAAGTTTTGATTTATATTAAAATCCCGACTGATTATTAAATGGTCAGCCGGGATTTTTTGTAAAGGAACGCGCAGCCTCATGGCTGCGCGTTCCGACATTGATATACGAGAATATCCCCTTTTCCGAAGTGTCCGCAGATGTTTTTTTCAAAATGACACAAATCAGTCTGCAGATGGCAACAGGAATCGAGCAGGCACTTCTGTCAAAATTTGAAAACGGAGAAAGAATCCCTCCTACAGAAACACTCATGCGCCTTGCCGACTTTTACGGAGTAAGTATGGACTATATCATGCGCCGTACCGATAATCCTGACATCAATAAATAAAAATTTTACATTTATTGCTCCGGAATGACAGAATATATAAAAAACATATATAATGAACTTAACAGAACCCACCACGCCTCCGGAATTCACGCGCAACCCGGTGGGACTTTTTATTTGTGAGAATTATACACATTTTCGACCGAACTCCGCAGGCCGCGAAATCAGTATACGTTCAATCCTCATGAAATTTCATACGTTTGCCCTGTTCTATCCTCTATTACTATTTGTAATTTACTGCCCGTCTGTGGTAATATATATGAAATATAAAATTTAGCTGAGAGGTAATTAAGTATGAAACCTATTTACAAGAGAGTTTTAATTAAGATCAGCGGCGAAGCACTCGCAGGAGGAAACAAAACCGGACTGAATTATGACACTATAAGCAATATTTGCCAGCAGATTAAAGAACTGCACAATCTCGGCGTTGACGTAGCAATTGTTGTCGGAGGAGGAAACTTCTGGCGCGGCGCAAAGAATCAGAACATGGACAGAACACGTTCAGATCATATGGGAATGCTTGCTACCACGATGAACGCGTTGGCACTCTGTGACTTTTTGGAAAAACTCGGTCTTAATGTACGTGTTCAGACCGGTATTGAAATGAGACAGATTGCAGAGCCGTATATCAGGAACAAAGCTACACGTCACCTTGAAAAAGGACGCATCGTTATCTTCGGTTGCGGTACAGGCAATCCGTTCTTTACCACAGACACAGCAGCGGCGCTCAGAGCAGTAGAAGTCGGCGCAGAAGTTATTCTTCTTGCAAAAAATATTGATGCGGTATA
>JAFTXL010000002.1 GCA_017464985.1 Clostridia bacterium
AATATATATCGTGATTAAGGCCGAGCTTTCTGTACACAATGTTATCAGGATTTGCAATGATATGCGCAAGTGTCACCTGTTTACCGGGAACAAGCTCCTGCACTATTCTCATCTTATTTTCATCGTTTGTAATCAATCCCTGTAAATCCATACTCTTACCTCTTATTCTGTATTAACCGCCTATCTGACATTTAAGGCCTGATTTCATTGCCTCCGCAAGCAGCGGCTGCATATCATCATTATTTAAAGGTTCAATACCTTTCAACATGTATTCACGTCCGAGTCCGTCATATTTATCCTGACCGAGTCTGTGATACGGCAGCAGATGAAGTTCTTTAACATTTGGAAGTGTCGCTGCAAATCTCGCAATATCGCCTATCTCATCAACAGTCGCATTAAATGTAGGAACGACAGGTACTCTGATAATAAGTTCTTTCGCCCTTTCTGCAATCTTCCTTGCGTTTTCCAGTATCAGACCGTTCGGCTGTGCCGTGTATTCCTCATGTTTCCTGCTGTTCATATGTTTGATATCCATAAGATACAAATCAAGATACGGAAGAATACGTTCTATAACTTCAAATTTAGCGCATCCCGTTGATTCTATCGCCGTGTGGAGACCGTTCATTTTACATGCATAAAGTAATGCTTCGGCAAAATCAGGCTGACACAAAGACTCACCGCCTGAAAGAGTTATCCCTCCGCCCGAACGGCTGTAATATTTATAATCCTTCAAAAGTTCCGGAAGAATCTCACGCACAGTGACATCGCGGCCTATAACCTTCTCTTTTCCGGCAACTGTCATTGTCTGAATCTTATACTCCTGCGATTCAGGATTACAGCACCATCTGCATCTTAAAACACAGCCTTTCAAAAACACAATAGTACGGATACCCGGACCGTCGTGAATTGAATACTTCTGTATATCAAATATTCTGCCTTTCTGATCTAAATAATTTTCTAAAGACACTTTAAGATGCTCCTTTATTTATTCTATAATTAAAATCCCTGTGTAGTACGATTTATAATATCGTCCTGAAGCGATCGTGACAGCGATGTAAAGTGAGCGCTGTATCCCGCAACACGTACAACAAGTGTTTTATATTTTTCAGGATTCTTCTGCGCATCAAGCAATGTTTCTCTGCTAACAACATTAAACTGCACATGCATACCTTTCTGATCAAAATAACCTCTGATATACGACGCAAACTTGTCAAGAGCAGCTACACTGCTGAGCGCAGACGGATGAAACTTCTGATTGTAAAGCGTACCGTTAGAAGCTATTCCGTGGTCAAGCCTTGCAACAGAGTTTGCGGCAGCAGTAGGACCGAACTTATCTCGTCCCGATGCAGGACCTACACCGTCTGCAATAGGTCTGCCCGAAAGTCTTCCGTCAGGAGTTGCTCCTGTCTGAGCGCCCAAAGGAACATTCGCAGACACAGGATAAAGACCTGCCTGGAACTGACCGCCTCTGGGATTTTTATATTTTTCAAGAGGTCTTGTATATGTATACGCAACATCTCTAGCGAACAAGTCAATTTCTTCGATATCGTTTCCGTATTTCGGGAGTTCGTCAATCATCTCAAGCAATTCATCATATTTCTTTTTCTTCTCTGCGGAAACTGCATAGTTTGAAACGACCTGATCGTATATCGTTTTAATTATATCCGAATTTATTTCAGCACCCGATGCGGCAACAGATTGAGCAATAGTAGCCGTAACGTTTGCTGCATCCTGTTCACTTATGCCTTGACCGAAATTCTCAGCTAAAGCCTCTTTGAACTCGCTTAATGTAAGTTTCTTCTGTTCAAAAACAAGCTCTCTGATTGCTACAAGCGCATCGGTTACATTTGCTATACCGAATCCCTGAGGACCTGTAAAGTTGTAAATTGCGCCACCCTCCTGCAAACATTTAGCGGATTCCATACATCCGTCAACCATGCATGATTCAAACGGAAGAGGACATCTTTCCATGTGCGCAAGGTCAACCGCGTTATCCGCGTCAACAAGCAGCTCGATAGCATATTCCATCTGGGCTTTATATGCGTCATAAAACTCTTCAAATGTTTTCATCTGCGCAACATCACCTGTTTCAATAGTAACAAGTTCGCCATTCTCATAACCGTTGCTGAATACAAGTTCAAGCGGCCTGAGCATATTAAAGAACGCAGCATCATGCCAACCTTCTGTTTTTCCCGGAGCCTGTGGCTCAACACATCCGATGATGCTGTATCCTCTTGCGTCTTCCAATGATACACCTCTGCTCATAAGCGCAGGAATAATAACCTCATCATTGTAATAAGCAGGAAGACCGATACCTGTTTTTGTAAGCATGGTAGCCTTAAGCATAAGATCATGAGGCGTTCCGTTCCATACTCTTATAGATAGTGACGGAGCCGGAAGCATAACATGCATTGAAGCATCAATACACATAAATGACAAATCATTTGTAGCATCAACACCAAAGCTGTCCTGTCCGCCCACAATCAGGTTCTGGAATAAGCTATATCCCGCAAAACCCTCCGCAGAAGCCGCGTCTCGAACCTTATTTATATCATTCAATTTAATCCAGAAGCAATCAATAATCTCCTGCGCAAATTCTCTTGTGATAATACCCTTATCAAGATCTCTCTTATAATACGGATACATATACTGGTCGAAGCGTCCGGGTGAAATAGAATGTCCGCTCGACTCCATCTGCAAAAGCTGCTGAATAAACCAAACCGTCTGACACGCCTCATAGAATGTAGACGCGCCTTTTCTCGGAACATTTCTGCAATTTGCGGCAATCTGAAGAAGTTCTGCTTTACGAACTGAATCGCTGCATTTTGCAGCCTCTGATTCCGCAAGGTCAGCATAGCGCTCCGCGTATCCGATAACAGCTTTAGCACTTCTTATAACAGCCTCATAGAAATGGCGCTTTCTACCAGAGTCCGCATCTCCGATATTAACCTCTGAAAGCATCTTCTCCGCACGCTTTATTATTCCCTCGTAGCCAATAGCAAGTACTTCATCATACTTAACATTTATATGACCTACACCGTTATAGTAATAATTTCCTACTGTGAAAATATTGTGTGCTATAGCTTTCTTTGTAGCGTCTGACATATATGATGTAGCAAGCTCACTTGTAGTTTTGCCTTTCCAATATTTATTTGCCTCAGCAATTCTTTCACATGTCTCTTTTGAAATATAAAAAGGATCTGCAGTTCTGTCTGCAATAGTATCAAACTCTGCTTCAAGCCATTCATAAGAAAACTCAGGGAAAGTCTGACATCCTCTTGATTTTGTTGAATTGCTTCCGACAATAAGCTCATCTTCTCTGATAACAATCGGAATATTCTTTAAAATATGTTCAAATGCTTTTGAACGTCTTGTAACCATAGGCTCATTTTCAGTAGCCTTATACGATTCTGTAACAAGCACAGCTCTGTCTGCATCTATTTCGGGCACCACCGCAAAATATCTTTCAAGTAATCTGTCTATTCTCGGGCTTTTCTGAACTGATTCCGAATTATACTTTGGCATCACAAAATCCTCCTGTTTAATCTATTTATACCTAATAAACTTATTTATAAAACTTTCTAAATGTATATTATGGCTTTGTCCACAAAAAGTCAACACTAAACAAGTGTTTTTTATTTGTTTTTTGTTGTTTTATTTAAACCGGACACAATCCAATAGAAAATTCAAGTTCCAACGCACACAGATTCAACACAAAACAACAAATTTACTTTTCAATGCCGAAAAAGCCGTTTACTGTATGAAGAACATCTTCCGTTTCATATTTTGCAGCCGATCTAACCTCCGAAATTTCAGTATTAACAGCAAAAGAGAATCCGGCAAATGAAAGCATGGATACGTCATTGATTCCGTCACCGAATGCCATAACTTCATCTCTGTTCACAGAGAATTTTTCACACAGCACTTCAACAGCACTGCCTTTATCAGTGCCGCTCATTATAAACTCGCACCAGCCGTTGCCGGTGTAAATATTCTTTAAATAATTTTCCCAATCCGAAATAAAATACTCGTAGTCATGCGTCATATTTGCCTCAGACGGCTTAATGTATACCGACATCTTAAAGATAGGCTCGTCTATCTTATAGAAATCAGAAATATGCACAACACGTTTTTCCATAGTACCGGCTTTTTCCATAGATGAAACAGCATTCTTTGAAAAATCGGAGTTTACATATACACAGCCTGCTCCGTACGCAGCATACTCAAGTACACCGCCATTCTTTACCGTATCAATAAAAGAAAACAGTAAATCTTTTTGAATAGGACGGCTTATAATAATGTTATTTTTATATACAGCAAGACTTCCGTCATAACTGACTATGATAATATCCGAAAGAACATCTGAAAAGAGTCTGATAAGGTCACATAAAGGACGTCCGCTCGTAACGGCAACAAGAACGCCTTTTGACATAAGATTACGCATCATATGTATAA
>JAFTXL010000201.1 GCA_017464985.1 Clostridia bacterium
ATTATTTGTACTATAGCACTTACGAGCGCATAATTCAACAAAAAAATGCATAAAGAATATATATTTGTAAAAAATGTTAAGACGAACTCATGCTGTAATATGTTGTATATATCAAACCGTTAATTTCAGCAATTCTATTAACACAAATAAATGGGCAGCATCAAAATAGAAATTTTGAGGCTGCCCATTTTATTATCAGAAATTATTACTTTACTGTTACATTTTTGAAAAAATTTTACCGAAGTAAATTATTCAGCATTCTTGCTTCTTTTTCTGCCTGCAACATACAAGAATATAATCGAACTCATCAAGACAAGTACTGCAACGGCAAGCATAGAAGTATTTATATCGTCTGTATCGGGATGAGAATACGTTCTGGAGTTAACAACCTTTATAATATTTTCGGCAGTATGTGACTGTCCGTTAACCTCTGCCTCAATAGGTGTTCTGTCCATGATATAACCGGAAGGAACCGAAACTTCGATAATATTATATTCGCCGTATGCAATGCCGTATATAAGTGCCTTACCGTCCTTGTCAGTAGTTACCTCGTAGACCTTCTCACCGAAAAAATTCTCAGTCATGTAGAAATCCACATAAACACAGAGCCTGCCTCCGACAGTAACCTTTTCAATTTCGTCATTTGCAATTTCCTCTTCGGAAGCCTCGCGTGCAATCTTGAAAACAGCTCCTGCGACAGCATTTCCTGCATCATCCACTTTGCTGATTTTCAGACCGCCGGTATGAACCTCAACCTCCCTGGATTTCTTTTCATAAGCTATACCCACACTGTTGGTATACTCAACCGTCGCACTGTTAGGAATATTTTCACCAACAGAAGCATTTGAGTTAATTACATTTTGCAGAGTTATGCGTATAACATATTCCTCGGGTTTTTCATCTGTAAGCTCCGAAACCTTTTTCATGCCTGTATCTGTAAGAACCACTGTCAGTTTTCCGCCGCCGTTCTCACCCTCAACAATTACAACAGTGCAATCGGTATCCGGGATAAGCGTCTGAATAACCTCGTCAACACCGGACTTTGAAACAGCGACCTTGACATCTGAAGGAGCTGTCAATCTTGAATCCACTTCGGTGGTAACCTCATAGCTCATACCGGTTCCGATATCAAAAGGAATGTAGCTGTCAATTATCCATGTGATTGTATCTCTTACATCGACAGTATCGCTTGTATTACCAAGCCATGTAACAGACTCGTCGATTTGTGGTTCATCAGCAATAACCTCGTTTTCAAGATTGATTTCAACGCTGTATTTAAGTCCGCCGCCGGCATTATCACTTTCATAAGGAATAGTAACAAAAAACGGATCTACGGCCTCTTTAATTGATTCTGTCGGGCGCTCAACTACGATATACACACCGTCGGGCATACCGTTACGGCTGAAGTTATACTCTGCGTAACCGTTTGCGTCTGTTGTAATAGTTACAACCTCATAATCTTTTGTAGCATATTTAGCAAGATCTTCGTCTGAAGGAGCTGCACCAAGAACTACCTCACCTGATTCTATCTGCTCTGTAGTTGCAACCTGATAGATTACAAAATGAATATTAGGCAGAGGTGTATTGTTACCCTCTTCATAAGCGGGAGTTGTCTTGTGAATTTTCAAAACACGCTCTTCTTCGTCGATAACAGCCCTAGCCTGGACAGGCATAGAAGTCTCATCGTATCCTATCAAAGTCTGTGATGTACCGCGGTTACCCGGAGCATCATACATATAAACGTCAGAGCCTGTCTGTGTACCGTTAATCTCAGCTGTAATCATACCGTTTGCTTCTTCTTCGGTAAGTCCTGTAAGTGTAACAGTCTGAGCACCGGAAGAAGTTACTGCAACAGTTGCGCTCTTATCTCCGCTTGCAGCAGTAAGATAAAGCTCATCGCCGTCTTTAACGCCATCAATATTGGCAGTTACTGTAACACTGTATGTGCCGTCATCTTCAAGAACCGCATCGCTTACAGTCGCATCAGCGAGCATCGCATCACTTACAAGAACAGTGCTTGCAGCAACGCCGTCAAGGTTGATCAAGTATTCTATAAGCAGGTTAATATTCTTTTGGGTTATGTTGTTCCCTTCATCGTCCAATACTTCTGTCTCCTGCGGATTTACACTTACAGTATCATACATAGAAAACAGCCAACTAGCCTTTGCAGCAGAGTTTCTACCATATTCTACACTTATAGTGTCACTGCTGTTTGCAATCGCCCAAATGGCACCCTGTGTGCCGGACACTGCCTGCGCACCGGTCAAATCAACAATCTGATCCATACCTTTTGAGGTAAGCCACGTATTGGCGGCAGTCTGAAGGTCGGAAAGATCATCGGCGTCCCAATAACCATTTAATGTAATAGCACGGAGCAATTCAGCATCACTGACATCATAGTAACCGCTGTCTTCCAGATTAAGTCTTCTGTACAGGGATACATCTGCGATCGGAGTATCTTGGTCAAGACAGTAAGCCTTGATCATATCGCCTGTAACCATATTATAAAGAGGGAATACCATAGGCCTATCGGTGGTTACTGTACCATCAATCCCGTTCAGGTTAACCAGGTGTGATGACCAATACCATGTACTCTTATCTTGCCACTCTGTATCAGGATATTCACCATACAAATATACATACGGATCTGTTTCCTGATAAGTCTCTTCGGCAAAAACATTAATACTCATCATAGACAGCATCATTGCTATCGCAAGTAAAAGTGCGCCTATACGTCTTAAGTTTTTCATAAAACCATTTCCTTTCATATTTATATTTATGCCGCAAACATTTTTAATCTATGCAACTTATTTACACCGAATAATTGTAAACAAATACATTGACGTGACAAGAAGTGTCATTCCTACAAAAGAAATCAATTCTATTTCAATTCGACAACAGTTACTCCGAAATCTCCTTCTCCGTACGCTCCGATTCTGAAAGTTTTTACACGTTTATCTCTTTTCAGAAAATCATGTACACCGTTTCTCAGCACTCCTGTACCTTTTCCGTGTATGACAGAAAATTTCTTAAGATGCGCAAGTATTACATCGTCAATATACTTATCCATTTCGATTTTTGCTTCATCGACATTGTATCCTCTTATATCGAGTTCTGTTTTTACCGTGCCGCCTTTCATCATTGCAGCGCGTGACGCAGCAGACGCTTTTGATGTCACAACATCTTTACCTTTGTCATTTAAAATTCTCAAATCGGAGATGGGCACGTATATTTTCATTATGCCTGCCTGAACATAAACACTTCCGTTTTTATCAGGTTCTTTCAGAACAACACCTTCTCCGTTTATGCTCACAATCTTTACACTTTGTCCTATAGAAACGGTCTTAGGAGGCTTTGACAAGTCGCTGTTTTTTCCATATCCGCTGTAAAGCTTTTCGTCTGTTTCAGATTGAAGATTCGCAAGTTCTCTTCCTAAAGCTTCGGCTTTTTTCAGTCCCTCATGATTTTGATTTAATACATCACGACGCATCTGCGAAAGCAGCCTGTCCGCCTCTTTTCTTGTATTCATAAGAATCTCACGAGCTTCTTCACGAGCTTTTGCGACCATCTTGTTTTTCTGTTCACTGAAACTCTCCTGCTGTCTCTTTATTTCATCTTTCAGGCGGGTCGTTTCTTCATGAAGCCTTTCAATCTCCGTTTTCTTTGCTTCAATTTCTGCTCTGCTCTTTTCAATGCCTGTAAGCATATCCTCAAAGCGTAAATCCTCTTGTGATAAAAATTCTTTAGCTCTGTCAACAATCACTTTGTCGAGACCGAGTTTTTCAGATATTGCAAACGCATTACTCTTTCCGGGAATCCCGGTAAGAAGTCTGTATGTCGGTTTCAAAGTATCTACATCAAATTCACAGCATGCGTTTTCTAACCCCGGAGTTGTTGCCGTAAACACTTTCAGTTCGCTGTAATGCGTAGTTGCAACTGTAGTAGCTCCCATTTGATTTACACATTCCAAAATAGCCATTGCAAGAGCTGCACCTTCCGCAGGGTCGGTTCCGGCGCCGAGTTCATCAAAAAGGACTAATACTCTGCCGTTAAAATTACCGAGAATATCTACTATATTTTTCATATGAGAAGAAAATGTACTCAGACTTTGAGTTATGCTCTGTTCGTCACCTATATCCGCATATATTTCATCGTACACCGAAAGCTCTGTACCGGACTCGGCAGGAACAAGCAATCCCGACTGCATCATTGCTGAAAAAAGACCTATTGTCTTAAGAGCTACAGTCTTTCCTCCTGTGTTCGGACCTGTAATAACCAAGGTGCTGTATTTATATCCGATATCCACACTAATGGGAACAACTTTGTGTTTATCTATAAGCGGATGCCTGCCTTTTACTATAGAAATATGACCATCACTGTTCACCAATGGCTTCTGAGCTTTCATATCAAGCGCAATCCTTGCCTTTGCAAATGTAAAATCAATTTCTGTTAAATTCTCCAGATTCTCCAGAAGCATATTTTTTCTGTTGCCGACACCTTCTGACAGTTCAAGAGTAATTCTTTCAACTTCCTTTTTTTCCTCTGCCCGAAGTTCTCTTATTTTATTATTAGCTTCTACAACAAACGCAGGTTCAATAAATACAGTCTGACCGGAAGATGACATGTCGTGAACCATTCCGGGCAGTTCCGACTTATACTCAACTTTTACGGGAATACAGTATCTGCCGCCTCTGAGGGTTACAAGGTTTTCCTGAATCGCTTTTGAATATTTCTGCGAATGTATGACTTCATTCAGTTTTGTTTTAATTGCATTCTGTCTGTCCGCAATCTGCCTTCGTATACTTCTCAGCTGTGGACTTGCATCATCTGACATCTCTTCCTCAGAAAGTATTGCTCTGAAAATCTGATTTTCAAACATTCGGTCCTCAGTAAGCCTTGATATCATTTTCACAATTAAATTTTCTTCATTTTCATCCGTACCTGACGCATAATCGAGGGTACGCCTGCATGCTTTCAGCAGACCGCCTGCCGCAAGCAATTCAGAAAAGCTCAGCATACCGCCTGTCGCCGCGCGTAGAAGGCTTCGGCGTACATCTTTCACGCCGCCTAACGGCGGCGTACCTTTTCGTAATATCATATTGACTGCGTCATCCGTCTCATTAAGTCTTACACGTATCTCCGATATATCTGTCATAGGCTCCAGAATATTTATTTTATGCTTTGACAGTTCACACGACGCCTTTTCGGAAAGCATTGACTTAATCACATCAAATTCTAGTATTTTTTCAAATTTATTATTCATAGTCAACCTCAAAAACCAGAGTTAGCTTACGCCCACATCGGGCGCACCTATAAAAAACGCCGCAGAAAACCACTGCGGCATAACAATAATTAAATGATATTAAAGCGACAGAATCTTGTTTGCTCTGATCAAATCTTCTTCAAGAACTTTCTTTGCTTCCAACGCTTCGTTGATATCGAGAGCAACATAATCATTGCCCTTTAAAGCAATAACTTTATTTATATCTCCTGCGTGCAATGTCTCAACAGCTTTAAGACCCATAAGACTTGCGGAGAGACGATCCTTAGATGACGGACTTCCGCCTCTCTGTATATGACCAAGAATAGTTGCGGTAGTAGCAATGCCTGTAATTGCTTTTATCTGCTCTGCTATACCCATTGTGCCGCCAACACCCTCCGCAATGATAACGACAAAATGTCTCTTGCCTTTATTTCTGCACGCAATAATCGGCTTTATAATATCTTCATTTATATCAAAAGACTTCTCGGGAATTATACATACTTCCGCGCCGTCAGATATAGCACTGCTTATCGCGATATATCCTGCATTACGTCCCATAACCTCAATAACACTGCATCTCTCATGTGAGCAAGCTGTGTCTTTTATCTTATCTATAGCGTCTATTACAGTATTAAGCGCAGTATCGTATCCGACCGTATAATCTGTACATCCGATATCATTGTCAATAGTACAAGGAATGCCTATTACGGGAAGACCTGCTCTTGCAAGTTCTCTTGCGCCTTTGAACGAACCGTCACCGCCCAATACAACCAATGCGTCAAGCTTAAATACTTTTGCAATGGTAACGGCACGCTGTATACCCTCAGGTGTTTCAAACTCTTTACATCTTGCTGTCTGCAGCACAGTACCGCCGCGGCTCATTATCTCAGAAACCGACTTATGATTCATCTCTTCGATTTCTCCTGCCAAAAGACCTTCATATCCTCTTCTGACACCGTAAACCTGGTATCCGTAATGCAGACCTGCTCTTACAACAGCTCTGAGAGCTGTATTCATACCGGGCGCATCTCCTCCCGATGTAAGCACTCCGATACGTTTTATAGATTCTTCTTCAATTCTTGTTTTATATTCAGACATAATTATCCCTCACAAAAAAATTTACCGATACATAATAACACTAAAAATTCGAATCTGCAACATCACTTTGTTCCGAAAATTCTGTCTCCCGCATCCCCCAGACCCGGCACAATATACGCTGCTTCATTCAGCGATTCATCCAAGGATGCCGTGTATATTTCAACATCAGGATGATCGTTTTCAAGTTTCGCAACTCCATCAGGAGCAGCAACAAGGCACATGAGCTTTATGTTTGAACATCCTTTTTCCTTAAGCATAGTGACAGCGTCCGATGCGCTTCCGCCTGTAGCAAGCATGGGGTCACAGATAATAACATCTCTCTCTTCAATATCCTCCGGAAGTTTGCAATAATAAAATACGGGCGTGTGGGTTTCCTCGTCACGGTAAAGTCCTATATGTCCTACCTTTGCTGCGGGAACAAGCGATAAAATTCCGTCTGTCATTCCAAGACCTGCTCTTAAAATAGGAACAACCGCAAGTTTCTTTCCTGAAATCTGCTTGCCTGTCATCTGCTTAATAGGAGTTTCTATAATAACATCTTCAAGAGGCAGACCCCTTGTCACCTCATATCCCAAAAGAAGTGATATTTCCTCTAACAGTGTACGAAAATCCTTTGTTCCTGTTTCTTTCTTACGCATTATCGTCAGCTTGTGCTGAATAAGCGGATGATTTATTACATGTAAACTCATTTTCTTTTC
>JAFTXL010000016.1 GCA_017464985.1 Clostridia bacterium
TGCCGATGAATTACAGATATTCATCAGAAGAAATTAAGTATTGTATTGATTTGTCAGATTCTACAACTCTTGTTTTCGGTCCTGAGTTTACTGAAAGAGTCGAAGCGGTATTTGACGATTTGAAAGAAGTAAAGAATTTCCTTTTTGTAGGGGATGATGTGCCTTCTTTTGCTGACAGTTATGAGGAATTGATTACTTATTGTTCGTCAATTGCTCCTGCTATTGATATTAAAGATGAAGATGACGCTGCGATTTATTTTTCATCAGGTACTACAGGTTTCCCTAAAGCGATTCTTCATGCGCATAAAGCATTGGTATGTTCGTGCATGACAGAGCAGAAACATCATGGACAAACAAAGGACGATGTTTTTCTTTGTATTCCTCCGCTCTATCATACAGGCGCTAAGATGCATTGGTTCGGAAGTCTTCTTACGGGAGGTAAAGCAGTACTGCTTAAAGGCGTCAAGCCTGAATGGATATTCAGAACTGTATCTGAGGAACGTGCGACTATTGTATGGCTGCTTGTTCCGTGGGTACAGGATATTCTTGATTCTATAGACCGCGGAGATATGATACTTGAGGATTTCAGACTTTCGCAATGGCGACTTATGCATGTAGGCGCGCAGCCTGTTCCGCCAAGTCTTATAAAAAGGTGGAAAAAAGTATTTCCGGAGCATGATTATGATACGAACTACGGTCTCAGTGAATCTATCGGTCCCGGCTGCGTACATCTCGGTGTTGAAAATATACATAAAGTCGGAGCTATAGGAAAAGCCGGATATTTGTGGAAAACAGATGTCGTGGACGAAAAAGGCAACTCTGTTCCTCAGGGTGAGGTGGGAGAGCTTGCTGTAAGCGGTCCCGGAGTTATGAAATGTTATTATAAGAATCAAAAAGCTACTGATGAGATACTTAAAGGCGAATGGCTTTACACCGGAGATATGGCGAAAGTTGACGAAGACGGATTCATCTATCTTGTTGACCGTAAAAAGGATGTAATCATCACAGGCGGTGAAAATCTTTATCCTGTACAGATTGAGGATTTCATAAGAGCGTGCGATGTAGTAAAGGATGTTGCAGTAATCGGACTTCCTGACGAAATGCTGGGAGAGATTGCGGCGGCAATAATCGAAGTAAAAGACGGTATTACGTGTACAGAGGAGTATATTATGAATTTCTGTATGGATATGCCGAGATATAAGAGACCGAGAAAGATTATATTTGCCAAGGTTCCGAGAAATCCCACGGGAAAAATCGAAAAACCGAAACTCAGGGAAATATACTGCGGTAAGAGTCTTGTTGAAGCACAGACTACAGAATGATATTAAATAATCTAAATATAAACCAGGAAAGGTGATAGCAGATGGTAATTAAAATTTTACTTTTGGTAGTATTCTTCGCCGCTATGATGGGTGTGGGAATATACTCAAAACGCCATGCGTCGGATGTTGACGGATTTGTTTTGGGAGGAAGACACGCTGGTCCCTGGATAACTGCCTTTGCATTCGGAACATCGTATTTCTCAGCAGTAATATTTGTAGGATACGCGGGACAGTTCGGCTGGAGATTCGGATTGGCATCTACATGGATAGGTCTCGGAAATGCATTTATCGGTTCTCTTCTTGCGTGGGTTGTACTCGGACGCCGTACAAGAATTATGACGCAGCATCTTGATTCGAGAACGATGCCTGACTTTTTCGGACTGAGATATCAATCAGATGCGCTCAAAGTTGTTGCGTCGGTAATAGTATTTATATTCCTTATACCGTATACAGCATCATTGTTTAACGGTCTTTCAAGACTTTTCACAATGGCATTTCCCGGAATTGATTATTCTGTATGCGTAATTGTAATGGCTGTATTTACTTGTATATACGTTGTAATAGGCGGCTATATGGCAACTGCGATAAATGACTTTATACAGGGTATTATTATGATATTCGGAATAGTTGCGGTAATTGCGGCTGTTCTCAACTCTCAGGGCGGATTTACAGAGGCAGTTGCAAAGCTTTCAAACGAAACAACTGCTACTGCGGCAGGTACAGTATTCAATGGCGCTTATACATCATTCTTTGGTCCTGATGTGTTTTTCCTTTCGGTAGTTGTTATACTTACATCACTCGGTACATGGGGACTTCCTCAGATGGTTAATAAATTCTATGCGATCAAAGATGAAGATGCTATAAAGAAAGGAACTGTTATTTCAACAGTATTTGCGATTGTTGTTGCGGGCGGATGCTATTTCCTCGGCGGTTTCGGAAGACTTTATTCTGACGCTATTGAGTGTCAGGCAGACGGCGTGACCCCTATATATGACAGTATTGTTCCATCTATGCTTGAAAAACTTCCTGACATTTTGATTGCTGTCGTGCTTGTGCTTGTGCTTTCTGCATCAATGTCAACGCTTTCATCTCTTGTACTTACCTCCAGCTCAACAATAACGCTTGATCTTATTGCACCGGCTATGAAAGGCAAGATGAAAGAAAAAGGCAAAATGACTGCGATGCGCCTGTTTATTTTGTTCTTCGTTGTTATATCCGCTGTTATAGCTATTATTCAAGCTAAATCAAATGTTGTGTTCATAGCTCAGCTCATGGGTGTATCATGGGGAGCACTTGCGGGAGCATTTATCGCGCCTTTCCTGTACGGTCTTTTCTGGAAAAAGACTACAAAGGCAGCTTGCTGGGTGAGCTATGTAACAGGTGTAACTCTTTCAGTAGTACAGCTCATTAAGAGCCTTACAGGTTTCAGCTTCGGAGTAGATATACTCGATAACGTTATTTTTAAGACATCACTTCACTCGGGTGCTATTGCGATGATACTCGGTCTTATTATTGTTCCGGTTATATCATTGATTACGCCTAAGATGAATAAAGATGAAGTAGATGAAATGTTTACATGTTATGACAAAAAGACTGTCATAAATGTTACAAAGTCTTTGGGAGAGCAAAAATAATGCAAAATACTTTTTTTGTTGCGGATATGCACTGCGACACAATAGGTTTTGTTTATAACGGCAGATGCAGCGGATTGCTGAATGAATACAATACAAGCCGCCTGTATCCTCACTTGCAGGTATACGCAATGTTCTGCGAGGAAGAAAGTGAAAACGCGGCGCAATCTTTTGAAAGATTGCGCCGCTATATTGATATTTACAGAGAACACACGGAAAAAGAGAATATAACCGTGTGCCTTTGTGCAGATGATATCGAAAATGCGCTTTTAAGAGGTGACATAAAGCTTTCAATGCTTTCGATTGAGGGCTGTGAATGTTTAAACGGAAGCATTGAAAATCTGCACAGAGTTTATGA
Source organism: Clostridia bacterium (assembly GCA_017464985.1). Next base: position 3,312 of record JAFTXL010000016.1, read on the forward strand.
AGCAGGTGTGAGAATCGCAGGACTTGTATGGAATAACAATAATTCGTTTGCGTGCGGAAGTCTTGTAAGCGGAACAAGCGAGGACAGGGGTCTTACAAAACTTGGTGTAAAGCTCGTCGAGGAGTGTGAAAAATTGGGAATTATAATTGATTTGTCTCATTCATCCGACAGAACAGTAAGAGAAGTATTTGAAATTACAAAAAGACCGCTTGCAGCCACTCATTCAAATTTCAGAAGCGTATGCAGGCACAACAGAAATCTGACCGATGAATATGCTGCCCAAATAGCGCACAGAGGAGGCTATATAGGATTAAATCTGTACTATAAGTTTGCAGAGGGTGACAGCGAAGAAATAGCCAATAATTATAAAATGTCATCGCTATGCAATCATGTTGATTATGCTCTTAAACTCGGATTGGGAGATAATTTAGGCTTTGGGTTTGATATTGACGGCGTAGGTGATATCTATCCTGCTGATGTTAATATGAGAGAAA
>JAFTXL010000202.1 GCA_017464985.1 Clostridia bacterium
CGGCAGCCTCAAATATAAAACTTTGAGGCTGCCGCGCCGCTTATTCATTTAACCGATTATAATCAATTCTCTACTACCGCAATTCCGTTTGCAGTAAGAACTTCCTTTGCTGTTACATTATCATTTACACGGAAAACCATATATGCAGAATTTTCAATATTTGTATTAAACGCATACACATATTCAACTTCTATATCCGAATCAGCAAGCACTTTAAGAACTTTTGCAAGGCTGCCGGGCTTATCTTCAATAACAACTGCAAGAACCTTATTTACAGTGCATACGTAACCGTTTTTCTTGATTGTAACTTCTGCTTCATCAGGATTTTCAAGAATTAGTCTTAAAACACCGTAATCCTGCGTATCCGCAATAGACAGAGCACGGATATTTATATTATTCTCTGCAAGCATACAGGTAAAATCAGCAAGATGTCCCGGCTTATTTTCAATAAAAACCGATATCTGTTTTATACTCATAGTAAAACTCTCCTTTCTCTCAGTTATATTATCTCCATAATTAAAATCAGTACAATTTACGTTTATCTATTACACGGACAGCTTTTCCTTCGCTTCTTGTAATAGTTTTAGGTGCCACTATGTGAACTTTCGGATTGATACCGAGCATTGCCTTTATAGCTACCGCAAGGCTCTTTTCCTTTTCTGCAATGTCCTTTACTTTATCCGAGAACATTTCTGCCGAGAGTTCTACATTGATATCGAGAGTGTCGGTATTATTTACACGGTCAACCACTATCTGGTAGTTAGGCGTATATCCCTGTTCGAGCAGGACAGTCTCAATCTGTGACGGGAACACGTTTACGCCGCGGATAATAAGCATATCATCGCTTCTGCCCATAGGCTTTGACATCTTCACAAGTGTTCTGCCGCAAGAACATTTTTCTCTTGTAAGGCGGCAAATATCTCTTGTTCTGTATCTTATCATCGGGAATGCTTCCTTTGTAATACATGTAAATACAAGCTCTCCTACTTCACCCTCCGGCAAAACTTCTCCTGTGTCAGGATTGATAATTTCTGCAATGAAATGGTCTTCATTGATGTGCATACCTGTCTGATCACAGCACTCGAAAGATACACCTGGACCGCTTATTTCCGTAAGACCGTATATATCATAAGCCTTAATTCCAAGAGCTTTCTCTATGTCACGTCTCATCTCCTGTGTCCATGGTTCTGCGCCGAAAATACCGGCTTTTAAGTTAATATCATCAGCAGTATAACCCATCTCTTTAAGTGTTTCTGCTATATATGCCGCATATGAAGGAGTACAGCATATGATAGTTGACTGGAAATCTACCATAAACTGAATCTGTCTCTCTGTATTGCCTGAAGACATAGGAAGTGTAAGACAACCTACCTTATGCGAACCGCCGTCAAGTCCGGGACCGCCTGTAAATAGTCCGTATCCGTAACACACCTGACAAACATCCTCGTTTGTACCTCCTGCCGCAGTAATAGCTCTTGCACAGCAGTCATACCACAAGTCGATATCATTTTTTGTATAAAAAGCAGCTACACGTCTTCCAGTAGTGCCGCTGGTGGACTGGATTCTCACACACTCGGACTTCGGTACAGCAAGCATACCGTAAGGATATGCGTCACGAAGGTCATTCTTTGTAATGAACGGAAGCTTACACAAATCGTCTGTGGATTTGATATCCTCAGGTTTTACACCCTTTTCGTCCATTAAATTTCTGTAATACGGCACATTTGCATATACATGCTTAATCTGTGCAACAAGTCTTTCATCCTGAAGTGTCTTAATTTTCTCACGGGAAGCACATTCTATCTCAGGCTGATAATATCTTTCCATATCTCACATCTTCTTTCTAAATATATTTTTGATTTTTACGAAGCTAACCAATTGTATAAATAATAACAAAACCTACTGCTTTATGTCAATAATTACCCTGTGTGTTTATCATAGCAATTGCATGAAAATATTGGCTTGGAAATTTCAGTGGAAAGTTCCCCATTAGGCACCACGGCCTGCGAAATTTATATATGCTCAATCAGCACGGAATTTCATGCGATTGCCCTGAAAAGTATTAAAATATGTTGAAATAAATTTGTATATTATGGTAAAGTATATGTAAATAGTTCGTAAAGGAGTTTTTATAATGGATTCATTAAAGAAAAGCATTGCCGAATTTATCGGCACATTTGTTTTAGTTCTTTTTGCATGCGGCAGTGCTGCTGTTCTCGACTGTGCAAAAGATGTTTCAGACCCTGCATATCTCATGACAGCGCTCGCGTTCGGTCTTGTAATTGTTGCTATGGCATATTCAATGGGGAACATCTCAGGATGTCATATCAATCCCGCAGTTTCAATTGCTATGCTTGTTTCAGGCAAAATGAATGTAAAAGACTTCGTATGTTATGTTGTTGCTCAGTTTGCGGGAGCAATTGCCGGCGCAGGAGTATTAAAATACCTTATTCCTAATGATTTGGGTCTCGGTGCAAACAGTCTCTATGACGGAGATATATTAAAATCATTTATTATCGAAGTTATACTCACTTTTGTTTTTGTTATCGCAATTTTAGGCGTTACATCAAAAATTGAAAACAATGCGGTTACAGGACTTGTAATAGGATTTACTCTTACACTTGTACACATATTCGGCATCTATTTCACAGGAACTTCGGTAAACCCTGCAAGAAGTTTTGGCCCTGCACTTTTCACAGGTGGTGATGCTCTTGCGGAAGTTTGGGTATTTATTCTTGCTCCGCTGGTAGGCGGCGTGCTTGCGGCACTTGCTTA
>JAFTXL010000203.1 GCA_017464985.1 Clostridia bacterium
AAGGGCGAAAATTCAGATGTGGTTATCAGCAGCAGAGTGAGACTTGCAAGAAACTTCAGAGAGCTGCCGTTCCCTCACAGAGCGAATGTTTCTTCCGCGGAGCAGGTGATGAGTTACGCAAAAGAAGCGATTGATGTATATAATGAAAAAAATTCGGGACGTCCGATGACATTTGTGAGAATGGATAATTTGGGTGATACCGATAAGGAGTACCTTATAGAGACTCATTCTATAAGTCCTGCGCTTGCGGAACAGAAGCTTCCGTGCGGATTTGCAGCATCTCCGAGTGATGAAATATCGGTAATGATAAACGAAGAGGACCATTTGAGAATACAGAGCATTTTGCCCGGAATGGATTTTGAGAATGCGTATAAAAACTGTGTTGAGTTTGAAAGCCTCAGCTGTTTAAATGAAAAATACGCTTTCAGCAGGGAGCTCGGATATCTTACAGCTTGTCCGACAAATACCGGTACTGCGATAAGAGTATCTGCAATGCTCCACCTTCCGGCGCTTGTGATGACGAAGAATATTGAGAGAATATTTGACTCCTGCGGAAAGATAGGTATTGCTGTAAGAGGTGTTTACGGAGAGAACAGCGGTTCGGCTGCTCACATGTACCAGATATCGAATCAGGTGACGTTGGGCAGGTCGGAAGAAGAAATTATCAAGATGATGAACAATATAATCGGTCAGATATGTGCTATGGAGAGGGAGTACAGAAATAAGCTGAAAAATAACAATCCTGTTTTTATCGACAAAATCTGCCGAGCGCTTGGAGTTCTCTCGTATGCGTGGACAATACCGTCACAGGAGGCTATGGAAAAGCTTTCTTTGGTAAAACTCGGAATAGATATGGGAATACTCAAAGGCGTGGAGACGTGTGAACTTGTTTCGCTGATGATAAATATCCAGCCTGCGAGTCTGCAGAAAATAGTAGGAAAAACTCTCAACTACGATGTTCGTGACAGAGAACGCGCCGTATTCTTGAGAAATAAAATCGGTGAAAAAATAAAGATTAACGAGAGTAAAGGTACAGAGGTATAAGGAGGGGTTATATATGAATATAAAATTTACTAAAAAAGCATATGAAGCTGTAGAAAAAGCAGGAAAATTCGCGGCAAAGCTGTGCTCAAATATTACGGGTACAGAGCATTTGCTTATGGCTATATCGGATGATAAATCAAGTGTCGCAGGCGCTCTTTTAAACAGACACGGACTTACTGTTAAAAGGATAATAGAAATTATGCGTGAGCATACCGAGGTTAAAATACTTGAGGAGGACAACGGCATTACGCCGCCGTTTACGCCGAGATGCGAGCGCATTATAAAACGCTCGGCTGAAGAGGCGGCAAGGTTTGGCAAAGCCACTGTAGGTACAGAACATTTGCTTATGTCGCTGCTTTCAGAACCTGAATGTCTTGCTATAGAAATTATGGCGGAGAGTGGAATTGATGCCGAAAAGTTTTTTATCGGTCTTGACCAGTCGATTGGCGGAGACATGCTTGCATCGGCTCATGAGGAACAGTACTCGGATGGAGGATACGGAGATGAGCATGGAGACAGTATGTCAGACGGAGGCATTAAAGGTGGTTCTATGCTTGAAAAATACGGAAGGGATTTGACTGAAATTGCTAAAAATGGCGGTTTTGACCCTGTAATAGGAAGAGATCAGGAGATTTACCGTGTGATGCAGGTGTTGAGCCGCAGAACAAAGAATAATCCTTGTTTAATAGGTGAGCCGGGTGTAGGTAAAACGGCTGTTGCGGAAGGTCTTGCAACTCTTATTGCGAGCGGCGTAGTTCCTGAAACGGTGAAAGGAAAGCGTCTAATTGCGCTTGATCTGTCGGCAATGATTGCCGGAGCAAAATATCGCGGTGAGTTTGAGGAACGTTTAAAACGCGCAATGGATGAGGTCAGAAAGAGCAATAACATAATTCTTTTCATTGATGAGATTCATACAATTATCGGCGCAGGTTCCGCGGAGGGAACCATGGATGCTGCAAACATTATGAAGCCTGCGCTTTCAAGAGGCGAATTGCAGGTAATTGGTGCTACAACTGTTGACGAGTACAGAAAGCATATAGAAAAAGATGCTGCGCTTGAAAGACGTTTCCAGCCGATAATGATTGAAGAGCCTGACGGTGATGCTGCTGTTGCGATTCTAAGAGGTCTTCGTGAAAAATATGAAAAGCACCACGGTGTTAAGATTACGGACGAAGCACTTGAAGCGGCAGTTACGCTGTCACAGAGATATATAAATGACAGGTTTTTGCCTGACCAGGCAATTGACCTTATAGATGAGGCAGCTTCAAGGGAGCGTATGAAAAAATTGACGCCTCCCGGCGAGATCACAGAGCTTGAGGATAAGCTTAAAATACTTGCCGCAAAGAAAGCCGACTGTATAAAACAGCAGAATTTTGAAGAGGCGGCTGCTGTGCGTGATGAGGAAAAGGCGGCTCGTGAGGCTCTCTCTGCGAAACGCGCTGAGTGGAACAAAACAGAAACAAGTAATGTAGTTACTAAAAACGATATCGCTGATGTTGTTGCTTCATGGACGGGTATTCCCGTGAAGCGAATAGGCACGGACGAAGGCGAGAGACTTATGAAGCTTGAAGAAGAGCTTCATAAAAGAGTTGTCGGCCAGGAGGAGGCCGTTTCCGCTGTCGCGCGAGCTGTGAGAAGAGGCAGAACGGGTCTTAAAGATCCTAAGCGTCCGATAGGTTCATTTATATTCCTCGGTCCCACGGGTGTCGGTAAAACAGAACTTTCAAAGGCTTTGGCTGAGGCGCTTTTCGGTGATGAAAAAGCTCTTATCAGGATAGATATGTCGGAGTATATGGAAAAGCACAGCGTTTCACGTTTGGTCGGTTCGCCTCCGGGATATGTCGGCTATGACGAGGGCGGCCAGCTCACAGAGAAAATAAGAAGAAAGCCTTATGCTGTAGTTCTTTTTGATGAGATTGAAAAAGCTCACCCTGATGTATTCAATATTCTTTTACAGATTCTTGAGGACGGCAGACTTACGGATTCACAGGGACGATGTGTTGATTTTAAAAATACGGTTATAATTATGACTTCAAATGTCGGTGCAAGAAATATTACTGAGCCGAAACATTTGGGATTCTCTTCGCATTCCGATGCGTCGAAAGAACATGAGAATATGAGAAATTCTGTTACCGAGGAGCTTAAAAAGTCATTCAGACCGGAGTTTTTGAACCGTATTGACGATATTATAGTTTTCAAAGCTCTGTCAAAAGACGAAATCAGACAAATTGCCTCAATTCTTCTTAAAGATTTGAATAAGAGAGCTGCCTCAAATGAAATTGTGCTTAATATAGACGATGCTGTGTCGGAGTTTATAGCTGAGAAAGGA
>JAFTXL010000204.1 GCA_017464985.1 Clostridia bacterium
ATGTCCGGCATGTGCGATCATGATGCCGATGATGAACTTGTTGACGATATAGATTTTTAAGGAGAAGAAAAAATGGTAAAGGTAATTGATAAAGGTGTATATCTCGTAAACGGCGAGATTAAAGAACAGTCAGCGGTGAATGCCGCAGAGGCACGTAAAGGTACTATTGCGTACGGTATTTTGCAGGCTCATAACTCAAATACCGAAAATAACGGAAAATTGAAAATTAAGTTTGACGCTATGGCGTCTCACGATATTACATACGTAGGTATTATTCAGACAGCACGCGCAAGCGGTTTAGAGAAGTTCCCGATTCCGTATGTTCTTACAAACTGCCACAACAGCTTGTGCGCAGTAGGCGGTACAATAAATGAAGATGACCATGTGTTCGGACTTTCAGCAGCGGTCAAGTACGGCGGTATATTTGTTCCGGCACATCAGGCTGTTATTCATTCATATATGCGCGAAATGATGGCAGGCTGCGGAAAAATGATTATAGGTTCAGACAGCCACACAAGATACGGTGCACTCGGTACTATGGCAGTCGGCGAAGGCGGACCTGAGCTCGTAAAACAGCTTTTGAACAGACCTTATGAAATAAACGACCCGGAAGTTATCTGTGTATACCTTACAGGTAAACCAAAAGCCGGTGTAGGACCGCAGGACGTAGCGCTTTCTATCATCAGTGCAGTATTTAAAAACGGATTTGTAAAGAATAAAGTTATGGAGTTTGTCGGCCCCGGTGTTGCAAGCCTTTCCGTAGATTACAGAAACGGTATTGATGTTATGACAACAGAGACAACATGTCTCAGCTCAATCTGGAAAACCGACGAAGCCGTAGAAGAATATTACCGTATTCACGGCAGAAGCGAAGATTACAAGAAACTTGAACCGGCAGATGGCGCATATTATGACGGCTGCATCATGGTTGACCTTTCAAAGATAGAGAGCATGATTGCGCTTCCGTTCCACCCGAGCAATGCTTATACGGTTAAAGATTTCATTGCAAACGCTGCTGATATTCTCAGAATAACAGAAAAAGCAGGCGAAGAGCAGTATGGAAAGAAAGTACGTGAGTACAAGCTTACAGATAAGGTTGTAAACGGAAAAGTAATGGTTGACCAGGGTGTTATAGCAGGCTGTTCAGGCGGTACATTTGAAAATGTATGCAGAGCTGCTGAGATTCTCAAGAACGGTACAATCGGTACAAGCAGCTTCGGCCTCAGTGTTTACCCTGCAAGCCAGCCAGTATTTATGGAGCTTGTAAAGAACGGCAGTATAGCAGACCTTATGGCTACAGGTGCTACTATCCGTTCCGCATTCTGCGGACCTTGCTTCGGTGCAGGAGATGTTCCCGGAAACAACGGATTCAGTATCAGACACACTACAAGAAACTTCCCGAACAGAGAGGGTTCAAAGCCGTCTGACGGTCAGATTTCATGGGTTGCTCTTATGGATGCTCGTTCTATTGCAGCAACTGCGGCAAACGGCGGTGTTCTTACCGCTGCAACAGACCTTGCTATGGAAGAGAAGAAAGTTCCGTATACATTTGACGATTCGGTATACAAGAACCGTGTGTACTTCGGATTCAATAAAGAAGAAAAAGAAGCTGAACTCAAGTTCGGTCCTAACATTGCGGATTGGCCGAAGATGTCAGCACTTTCAGATGATATTCTGCTTGTTGCAGCATCTGTTATCACAGACGATGTTACAACTACAGACGAGCTTATTCCGAGCGGCGAGACATCATCGTACCGTTCAAATCCTTTAAGACTTGCAGAGTTCACTCTTTCACGTAAGGATCCGGGATATGTCGCAAGAGCAAAAGAGATTCAGAAGAAGGAAGAAGAAAGAAAAGCATGCGGAACAGCTTCAGTATTTGACGGTATCACAGATACTGATGCTTCAAGATGCAGCGTAGGAAGCGTTGTAGTTTCTGTCCGCCCCGGTGACGGTTCCGCAAGAGAGCAGGCGGCGTCATGTCAGAAAGTTCTCGGCGGTCAGGCAAATATTTGTGTTGCATATGCTACAAAGCGTTACAGAAGCAATCTTATCAACTGGGGAATGCTTCCGTTTACTTTGAAAGAATCGGATGCTGATGTTGCTTTAGAGGGTAAGATATCTGTAGGCGACAGAATTTTAGTTAAGAATGTAAAGAAAGCTGTTGAGGAAGGAATAGAGGACCTTACGGCTACGGTATACAAAGCAGACGGTTCGCGCATGGAAATCGCGCTTCAGCTCTGTGATCTTACAGCAAGCGAGAGAGAAATCATTCTTTCCGGATGTCTTATAAATTATTACAATAAATAATTTTATTTATCGGTATATTACTTCCGCGGCGGAATTACGGCGCGGAAGTATGTATTTTTAGGGAGGTATATATGAAAAAACTTAATTTTCGTATTTTGGCGCTTGTAATGTCACTAGTGCTGATGTGCGGCTGTATTCTTTGCGGATGCTCAGAAGAAATCGATGATTCGAATGTTGATTACGGAAATATCGACTTTAGTTCTGAGAAAAATACTGTGGATATTGATACAACAGCTATTGAGGTTGAATCCGAAAGCAATCCCACTGTAGCGATGAAAGTAAAAGGATACGGAACAATTGTTGTGGAGCTTTATCCTGATATCGCGCCTATAACTGTTGCAAACTTCATAGAGCTTGCCGAAAGCGGTTTTTATGACGGACTTATTTTCCACCGTGTCATTGAGAACTTTATGATACAGGGCGGAGACCCGAAAGGTGACGGAACCGGAGGCGCTTCAGAGAATATAAAAGGCGAGTTTTCCGCAAATGGTGTTGACAATGACCTTAAGCACGAAAGAGTAGTCATTTCAATGGCGAGAATCAATGACTATGACTCAGCAAGATCCCCGTTCTTTATAATGCATGCGGCCTCGGAACATCTTGACGGACAGGACGCCGCATTCGGTAACGTCATATCGGGTATGGAGGTTGTTGATAAAAGTGAGACTTGCGAGGTTGACAATCCCAGTTCATCATCTCCGAAACCGGTTAAAGATGTTGTGATTGAAAAAATGGTAGTTGACAAAAATGAAGATGTCACAGTTACAGAGGATGATTCTTCATCTGATAATGAAGATGAAAATGAAAGCAGTATCACAGTAGAATTTTCTGATGAGGGCAATATCGCAGATATAAATACTGACGGTGTCACAGTTACAAGCAGCGAGAATCCTGTTGTTGCCATGAACATAAAGGATTACGGAACAGTTGTTATAGAGCTTTATCCTGATGTTGCGCCAATTTCTGTTGAAAATTTTGTAAATCTCGTTGAAAGCGGTTTTTATGACGGAATCACTTTCCACCGTGTCATTGAAGGATTTATGATACAGGGTGGCGATCCAGACGGTGACGGAATCGGAGGTTCAGATGAACAGATAAAAGGCGAATTTTATGCAAACGGTGTTGAAAATAATCTTTCACATGAAAGAGGCGTCATCTCAATGGCAAGAAGCAATGACTATAATTCTGCAAGTTCGCAGTTCTTTATAATGCATGCAGACTATACATCACTTGACGGACAGTATGCTGCGTTCGGTAAAGTCATATCAGGTATGGATGTTGTAGATGCAATAGCAGCTTGCGAGGTAGACAGTTCAAATCCCAATTCTCCGAAGCCGATTGTTGATATTGTTATGGAGAAAGTTGTTGTAGATTTAAATTCATATGAAGCAGAATAAAATTTAAGGAGAATCATTATGTCAGAAAATAAGAATCCTATAGTTACACTCAGTATTAAAAATTACGGTAATATTGAAATTGAGCTTTATCCCGAGGTTGCTCCGAATACTGTAAATAACTTTTTGTCTCTTGTAAATAAAGGCTTTTATAACGGAATTATTTTCCACCGCGTTGTCACAGGCTTTATGATTCAGGGCGGCGACCCACAGGGCATGGGAATAGGCGGCCCCGGATATCAAATCAAGGGCGAATTTTCCGCAAATGGTTTTAAGAACGATTTGCACCATGCTCCCGGTGTCATTTCAATGGCACGTTCAATGCATAAAGACTCTGCAGGTTCACAGTTCTTTATTATGCACGGTGACGCGCATTTCCTTGACGGTCAGTATGCAGGCTATGGCGCAGTAGTAAAGGGTATGGAGGTTGTAAATGCAATTGCGACATGCGATGTTGACAATCCTTTTTCACAGTCGCCAAGACCGATTGAAGATGTTGTTATCGAAAAAGCAACTGCGGATACAAAGGGTATTGATTATCCCGAACCGGAGAAGGTTTAAATTGAATTGATACGGACGTGGGGCTCAGCACGCTGAGCCCCACATTTTTCTTGCTGTACTGTTAACATTGACGTTAATGTTATGCGGCTGTTCAAACTCTGCAAATGAGAATAATTCTTATGATATTAAAGAAACGAATATCGTAGAAAATGAAGTTAAATTCAGTATGTAATCAGGATTTTATTCTGCGGAGAGTATATCTGTTTCGCTGTATGCTGCTGACGGTTATGATATATATTATACTTTAGATTGTAGTGATCCGAGAAATTTCGGAGCGGAATGCATCAAGTATGATTCAGCCGTAACAGTGTATGATAAGAGCGGAGATACGGGAGATAACGATGCTGTAACAGTTGTAAATGCAATTGCCGTAAAGGAGGGCGAAAATGCCTCTGATTCAGAAGTGTATACAAGCACATATATTCTTAATAGTTCAGCGGAGAATTTTGAGGATAGATATAACGGGTTGGCTGTTTTTTCCGTGAGTATTGATAATTTAGTGTTGCGGGCAGGCGGAAATGACTCGATATTAACAGGTGAGAGGAGCACCGGTATGCGTGATTCTCTTGTTCACGCACTTGCAAAGCCTATTGAAAATCTTGCGTGCCAAAATGTAAGACCCGTTGTTGTATATCTGAACGGTCAGTATTGGGGACTCTATTATCTGTATGAAGATTTGGATAACGATTATATTGAATCACATTACGGAACTGACAGCGAAAGTCTTGCGATTCTCGCATACGGTCATGAAAACGGTGAGTGGTTTTATAAAATAGATGAGGGTACGGATGACGATTTAAATGAGTATAAAAAGATGATCGAATATATTTCGTCGAAAGATATGAGCCAAGCCGTTTATTATGAGAAAGCGTGCAATATGCTTGATCTGGATAACTTTATGAAATATATGGCGGTGAACATATATGTAAACAACCGTGATTGGCCTCACAATAATGTCCGTATGTGGAAGTTCACAGGCTTAAGGATGTGGATTACAGCACAGGCCGTTATTTAGTTAGAGGAGGTACTGAAAATGTTGTAGCAAGTGAAACTGCACATAATGGATCGGTGATACATGGTTATGAAAGTGAACTGTCCGCAGTGTTTGCATCGTTGCTGAAAAATGACGGCTTTCGTACGGAATTTGTCAATGTACTGCGTGGGACGGCGGAATATTATTCCGATAAAAATTCAGCAGAGCAGATTGATATATTTGCAGAGTTGATGCGTGAGGAAATGAAATACTATATCACATGTACATGGGGCGGCCGAGGTGAAGTTGCAATAACTGAAAAACAGTGGGAACAATATGTAACTTCAACATTAAAGAGATTCTTTGTACAGCGAGGCGAATATATTGAAAAATTGATTGAATATTATTTGAGCTGAAACATTAAATGTAATCTTGATGTATCAAAATTACTTAAA
>JAFTXL010000205.1 GCA_017464985.1 Clostridia bacterium
AGACCGTGAAGCTTATGAAAGAGGAACAAGCGTGTATTTACCTGACCGTGTCGTACCGATGCTTCCGAGAAGTCTTTCAAACGGTATCTGCAGCTTGAATGTGGGAGAAATAAGACTTGCTTTTTCTGTTGAAATGGAGATATCGCCGGACGGTACTTTGGTAAATCATGATATTTTTGAAAGTGTCATAAAAGTTAAATATAAAATATCATATGATAAACTGTATGATTTACTTGAGAACAATTCACCTGAGTTAAAGGAAGAGTATAAAGCGCATATTGATGATTTAGTTATGATGAGAAAACTTGCTTCAGTGCTTTCTGCAAAGCGTGAAGCTGAGGGTTCAGTGAATTTTGACTTTCCGGAGACTAAAGTCGTAATTAATGAAAAAGGTGAAACGGTTGACATCAGGCCGTACAGAATTACATTTGCGAATAATATCATTGAAGAATTTATGCTTATGTGCAATAAAACGGTTGCCGAGGAATTCTATTGGCGTCAGATCCCTTTTCTTTATAGGGTGCATGACAAACCGGATACGATGCGTATTACTGAACTTGCAAGAGTTGTCCGTAATCTCGGTTATTCGTTAAAAGGAAGTGCGGGAGGAGATATTCACCCTAAAGCGTTTCAAGCTTTGCTTGAATCAGCAAAGGGCAGACCTGCAGAAAATCTTATAAATCTTCTCACTCTGCGAGCTATGCAAAAAGCTAAATACAGCAGTGAGTGTCTTGGTCACTTTGGATTGAGTATGAAGTATTATTCTCATTTTACGTCACCTATCAGGCGTTATCCCGATTTGATAATACACAGAATTATGAAATCAGTTTTGCGAGGCGAATACACTGAAGATTTAGAAAATTTTTACGCGGAAAATATTTATGATATTGCAGAGCAATGTTCGCTTACTGAGAGACTCGCGTTTGAAACCGAAAGAGACTGTGTGGATTTTAAATGCGCGGAGTATATGAAGCAATTTGAGGGAGAAGAATTTGATGCTACAATTTCAAGTATAACGGGATTCGGAATTTTTGTTGTACTTGACAATACGGTTGAAGGCTTGATACGATATACCTCGATGCACGGTTATTTCGATTACGACAGCGAGCGTATGACAGCTACCCACGAAAGTACAGGCAGGGTGCTTCATATAGGGGATCCTATAAGAGTAATTCTCTCAAGTGTAAATGTTGTGCTGAGAGAGATTGACTTTGTTCCTGCTGACGAAAGAAGAAATAAAACCGCTTTAAAATACAGTAAAAATAGCAGATCTCGGTCTGCTTCAAATAAAAAATTCCGTAAAGGAAAAGGGAGATGAGTATATGTTTGAGTTTGACCAGTTCAGCCAGGAGCTTGAAGGTTTACAGAAAAATTTATATGATTTGAGGGATTCACTTTGACACGACTGGGATGTCAAATAAAATAGAAGAACTTGAAAATAAGGCTTCGGAGCCTGATTTTTGGAATGATTCAGCCAATTCGCAGGTTGTATTAAAACAGTTAAAAGTATTAAAAGAGAAACTCGGAAAATTTACGGAACTTGAATCGCTTTTTGAGGAAATTCAGGTGACGATTGAGATAGGAAACGAAGAAGAGGATGCATCTCTTGCTGATGATGTTGCGGCGCTTCTGGAAAAGTTTAAGGCAGAATTTACAGCTTTGCGTCTTGAGACACTTCTTACAGGTGAGTATGACGCTAATAATGCTATACTTACATTGCACTCCGGTGCAGGCGGAACAGAAGCACAGGATTGGACACAGATGCTTCTGCGTATGTATACAAGATGGGGCGAAGCGCACGGTTATGAGGTAAAGCTTATAGATTTCCTTGACGGAGACGATGCCGGAATAAAAAGCGCGGTTGTTCAAGTGAATGGAATCAATGCATACGGGTTTCTTAAAAGTGAGCACGGGGTTCACCGTCTTGTAAGAATTTCTCCGTTTGATGCCGCCGGAAGACGTCATACATCATTTACATCAGTTGAGGTAATGCCTGAAATTGACGATACAATAGAGATTGAAATTCCTCCTGAGGATATAGAAGTCAGCCATTACCGTTCAAGTGGTGCAGGTGGTCAGCACATCAACAAAACTGACTCTGCTACACGTATTGTGCATAAGCCTACAGGTATCATGGTATCGTGTCAGACTGAACGCTCACAGCTTCAGAATACTGAAACTGCTATGCGCATGCTTAAATCAAAACTTTTTGAAATAAAGCAGCAGGAGCAGGTTGATAAGATTTCTGACATTAAAGGCGTTCAGAAAGAAATTGCGTGGGGTAGCCAGATACGTTCATATGTGTTCTGCCCGTATACTTTGGTAAAGGATCACAGAACATCTCATGAAGACACATCGGTTCAAAAAGTTATGGACGGCGCTCTTGACGGCTTTATCAATGCCTTTTTGGCTAATGAATTTAACAATAAATAATGTTAATAACTGTTATGCAGATTTAGCGAGGTCTATGCGGAGATTTTTTAGACCTCGCTTTTTATTTTTATAGAAATTAAAAAATTTAATTTGATACAGATAAATCGGGAGAGCACAATGGAAATAGAAAATTGTTTTTTTGCTTATTTAAACAGAATGAAATATATCAACCGTTGGGGTCTTATGCGGAGTACCGCAAATGAAAATATTCTGGAACACAGCGGACAGACTGCAATGATAGCGCACGCGCTTGCCGTCATCGGAAATAAATATTATGAAAAGGAATTTGACGTGGGTAAAGTGTGCCTTTATGCGCTGTATCATGACGCAAACGAAACTATAACAGGTGACTTGCCGACTCCGATAAAATATTTTAATAAACAGATTGTCGAGTCATATCATCAGATAGAAGAGGCGAGTCGTGAGAAACTTCTAGGTATGCTTCCGGAAGATTTTAGAGAAGAATACAGAGACATTATAATGTTTGAAAACAATGACGACGCATATAGGAAGCTTGTGAAGGCAGCTGACAAGATTTCCGCATATATAAAATGTACTGAAGAAGTAAAGTCCGGAAACCGTGAATTTGCAGCGGCGAAGAATGCTACTTTTGAAAGTATAACAGATCTC
>JAFTXL010000017.1 GCA_017464985.1 Clostridia bacterium
AAATATTCCGCAAAATACAAACGAAACAATATACATGGCCAATACCGATGTAACTAACTCCCTGACATTCTTATACCCAAACGAAACGATGCACATAAGTACGGAAACAGCCGATTTCAGCACAAACGACAATATTATGTAATCACTAAGCACAGGAATAACAGTAATAATAACAGCATACAGCGCGCCTATAGCCGCCCCTCCGAGAATCCTCATCGGATTCAGCTCGATTTTACTTTTTAAAAACTTACCGCTTATATTGAGTATTACGTAATCAATACACAGGTTTTCCATAAACAGCACATCAGCATATATACATATATCATCGCCCACTTTTTCACCCCTTGCTTTTTAATGATTTAATTACAGGAATGCATTATAAAAGACAGGCTGCGTCGAATACTGACGCAGCCTGTCGCCGAATAAAAAAAGACCCCTAAGGATCTTAATGAATGGTATAATAAAAATATGAAAACAAACGCCACCATGATTCCCGGTAAAAACGCTCTCATAAGCATTATGGAGGGGTTTCCATGTCCTTGCGAACGCTGTATCGCAGCTTCGACTCTTTCACGGACGTTCTATAACTTTTCTATGTACAAATCATTTTGCTTTGTTCTTTCCGTACAGATTTTCAGCACGGAAAGATAATCCTCAAAATTTTCAACATAAAAATACGCTGTTGTGATTCCTGCCGATTCAAGTACTTCCTCCAATTTCAGATGATTGGCGGTTCCTCCGGATAAGATAACAAAATCCACGCCGTCCGCAATCATATTCTCTACCGACGGATTTTTTTCATCGCCATAATTCTTAACATCTTCGGGTAGCTCAAGAGCGTGTCCGTCATAGGCATCATTTGTGATGTCATAAAGTTCTCCGCCTGCAAGCTGCCATATTTCAGCCAGACCTCCCAAAATAACAGCTGTTTTCTCATATGAATATACCTCAACCTCTCGCCCCTGCGAATCGTTAAAGATGTACAATGCTTCTTTTTCTGATCCGCTATTCTTGCAGGCAGGAGAAATATCGTCGGCAACAGGAGAAGAAGTAAAAGTTTTTTCATTTTCTCAGTTCTTTTTTGTAGATTAAGTCACATAATCATTGGCAATTTCCGTTTACATAAGATCAGCAATCGTAATCCCGTCAAAATAATCATTTGTTATTTCGAAAAATTTCGTCCACAGTTTAAGTGTTTTGCATTCTGCAGCACGCTTACACGGCTCGGCATCACATTCAAGACACGAAACAGGTGCAAGATTACCTTCAGTCAGGCGAAGGATCTCACCTACCGTGTATTTCTCGGGGGTTCTGCTCAGACGGTAACCTCCGCCTTTGCCGTGGAGACCAATAATCAGCTTGTTTTTTGTAAGTACAGGCAAAATCCTCTCCAGATATTTCAAGGGAAGTTCCTGACGCTTAGCCACATCCTTCATCGGTATATACGTTCCATCATTATGTTCTGCCAAATCGATCAGAACACGCAAAGCATATCTTCCTCTTGTTGAAATCATCATAATTCATCTGTCGAGTAGGCACTCTCGACACTCCTCTCAATAAAGTCTTAAGTAAAAAGCTTGCCTACTGCCTCTTACCAAATCGCATTTGCTATTTCCCTGCATGTGTTTTTTACACACTTTTCAACGCACTCTTATTTTATATAATACCACAAAATAGGTATGTAAAACAACCATTATAGGTTGATTCATTGTCATCCAACCGAATTTTTCTAATTCTTCGAAACATAAAAGACGGATGAAGCTTTGCAATTTCTTCCGTTGCGTTTTATTCGCCTTTGCAAAATGATTTGGAAACTAATGTGCCACCGCCAAGAACAACATCACCGTCATACAGCACCGCTGCTTGTCCGGGTGTGATTGCTCGTTGCGGCTCGTCAAATATGATTTGAATCGTTGTTTCGTTAATCGGTATTACTGTCGCCCATTGTTCGGGGTGACGGTAGCGAACTTTTGCTTTGCACCGTATTTCTGTATTTGGTACATCTCCTAAAATCCAGTTAAAATCGGAGACTGCGGCTTCCTTGCTGTACAGCTCCCGATCCTTGCCAAGTGTAATGGTATTGTTGCTCGAATCGATCTGTTTTACATACATCGGTTCCGGCAAGGATAATCCAAGCCCCTTGTGCTGACCTATGGTATAACGAACAATGCCCTTATGCTTTCCTAATACAGTACCGTCCGTAGAAACAAAATCCCCCTCGGGATATATTTTTCCGGTGTAATGCATCAAAAACGATGCATAGTTTCCATTCGGGACAAAACAAATATCCTGACTGTCGGGCTTTTCCGCATTGACAAAACCATTTTCCTCTGCGATGCGGCGCACCTCTGTCTTTCTCATAATTCCAAGAGGGAACAACGTGTGTGCAAGCTGTTCCTGCGTTAAGGAATACAGCACATAGCTTTGGTCTTTTGTTTCATCAAATGCCTTTTTCAGCAAGTATTTCCCGTCTTTTTCTTCTATTCTCGCATAGTGGCCTGTCACAATATGATTGCAGCCGAGAATTTTTGCCCGTTCATAGAGCTTGTCAAATTTCAAGAAGCGGTTACAATCGATACAAGGGTTCGGGGTAGCTCCCGACTCATAGCACTGTACGAATTTGTCAATCACCTTCTCACGAAAGCCATCGGAAAAGTTAAATACATAATAAGGCATCCCGATTTTGTAGGAGACGCTTCGCGCGTCCTCCACATCGTCAAGGGAGCAACATGTACGACTGCGCGAAATGCCGATATCTTCGTTATCATAAAGTTTCATCGTACAGCCGATACACTCATATCCTTGTTCCTTTGTCAGATACGCAGCAACACTGCTGTCAACGCCGCCACTCATTGCAATCAACGCTTTTTTCATTGTCCAAGCCTCAGCATTTCATCAATACATTTTCGTGAAGATGAAATCAAATCATCCGACATCAGTATTTCTTCGCCGCCGTCGCCCAAAACACAGCGGTAAACATCTATAAGCGTTGTAGCCGCCATATTATGACATACGCAGTCTTTGGAAAGTGCATAAAATCTCTTATCTGGACATTTGAATTGTAAGTGTTCCACGATGCTATTTTCCGTACCGATAATATATTCGATCTTTTCCCCTTTTTCTGCATATGACATAATTTCGGTTGTACTGCCGACAAAATCCGCTTTTTCTACCACACTCGGATGACATTCTGGGTGCACCAGCAAATCAGCGTTCGGATGTGCTGCTCTTGCCCGTTCCACATCGAGCTTCGTCATGCGCAAATGTGTCGGGCAGCCGCCTCGAACAAGTTCCAGCTTCTTTTCCGGCACTTGCTTTGCAACCCAGTCTCCCAAATTACAATCCGGAATAAACAGGATATCCTTTTCTTTCATGTTACGGACAATTTTGACTGCGGAAGCGGATGTAACGCAGACGTCGCAGACGGATTTTATCTCTGTTGTGGTATTGATGTAAGCTACTACCGCATATCCGGGAT
>JAFTXL010000206.1 GCA_017464985.1 Clostridia bacterium
CATTAAATTTAAAATCGCTTTTACATCACCGCGTCAAAATCATATTGAACTACATCAACGCAGCTGTAATAGTGCTTCAAAATTTCTTCATAGCTGCTGCCGGAAGCAGCCATAACTCCTGCCCCCCATTGACTCATGCCTACACCGTGACCTGAACCAAATACAACCGCAACAATCTCGCCGCCTGAAACCTGAGACAAAATAAAATTTGTAGAGCGCAATCCAAGTGCTGTACGCAATTGAGTTCCCTTAAATGTGTAATCGCCGATAGATACACTTTTTACACGGCCGGTTTCACTTCTTTCAAAATTACAGATAGAGTCATATACCTCGTCCTCACTTACCTTCAGTTCAGGAACTATTTTCTGCAATCCGGCTATAAATTCAGCCGGTGAAAAAGATTCTATTGTACAATACGACTCCGATTTTATATCTCCGACGCTCGATACACCCTTTAAATACTCTATCGCTTCACCGTCCCAAACATCTTCAATATTTTCCGTATAACCTCCGCCATTTGAGAAATAATATGCCTGTACAATATTTCCCTCGTATGTCATCACAATTCCTTTTGTCGATTCTATGACTTCCTTTAGCTTTGCGGCATACTCTTCTGCCTGCGCTAATGGATAATCTTCGTAAATAGATGCCGGAGATTGCCATGCCTGGCAATGTGTATAATCGGTGCAAACCGCGGCATTGTTCTTATGATACGAATCCTCACAGCCGCCGTTCTGCAGCTTGTACACCGCATAAGTTCTCGATGCGACAGCCTGCGCTTTTAATGCTTCAAATTCAAACGAAAGAGACATTTCTCCCAAAACAACTCCCGCTGTGTATTCCTCAAGCGAAATACTTCTTGTTTCATCTTCTTCCGCAAAATAAACATCAATCATAAATGCGGCAGACTCACCGTCATAATCGCCTGAATCCTTGTCAAGCAGCTCAATATTGCTCTGCGTCAAAGGAGTTATCTCCAGCCTTTTATCAATGCCTGAAGCGCTGACCGAAAAAACTACCGTTACTGGAATCAATATAAATACTGCAAGAAACGATAAAATGTATCTGCTGAACTTTTTCATAATAAGTACACCTCCGTGATTTTTCTTATGTTCATAAGATATATACACCCGGAGTCTTTCCTATATGACAATAATTTAAACAGCCACATGGAAAAATTTATCAATTATTCTGCTGTGTTTTTCTTTATTAAAAGTTCCGAAATCCGTTTTACAATGCATTTTATGATTGCATATATAGGGATAGCAAACAAAAAGCCGCCGATGCCGAAAAATTCACCGCCGATGAACACAACAATTATAGTAGTTATAGGGTGAATGCCGTGACGCTCCTCAATTATTTTCGGGGAAATAAAATTATTGTCTATCTGCTGTATGACAACAAACAGAATTACTATCCACAGAGCACGCCACGGAGAATCAAAAAGCGCCGCGACAACGGCAGGTATTGCGCCAATAAACGGGCCGAAGTACGGTATAAAATTAGAGAGACCACCTATGATACCGAATACAAAAGGATACTCCGACCCCAAAAGCCATAAACCGATAGTTTCAAGCATGCCAACAATTACTGCGATAAGCAATTGTCCGCGTATAAAAGAAGCGGAGATTTTTCCGATTTCATCTACAGTTGATGTTAAAAATCCGCGCCACGAATACGGAAAAAGCTGAAGCAGATACTCTCCTATTGATTCTCTGTCGCGAAGCAGGTAGAAAGTAATAATAATAGAAGAAAATAAGTCAAAAATAATTTTAAAAACACCTGCAAATGAACCTGCCAAAGCATTTGAGGCGGCGGCTTCAATGATTTCGGAGAGCTTTCTGCTGATAATGCCTCCGAAATCACGGCCTATGCCGCCGCCTGTATCATTTGCCGAAAATCCGCTTGCGAAGCTCGCTGTATCAATGCCGAGCTTCGCCGCGAGATTTTCGGCAATCATTACCAATTTTTCTTTAAGCGCCGGCAGATTCGCAGCAATATCCGATATGTTTTCTTTTACTGCCGGCGCAGCAAAAGAAATTATCGCTGTCAAAAAAACACCTAAGCAGGCAAATACGGTAAAAATCGCGGCATTGCGTTTAACACCGCACTTCTTCTCAAGAAACGATACCAAAGGAACAAGAAAAAAATACAATGCAAGCGCTGCCGCTATCGGTATTATTATGTGAGTCAGCCGTTTTCGGAGAAAAAACAGCACGGCTGCTGCAAATACAGCAGGGAGCACGTACAAAAAATTATTCAGCCGCTCCCGCCTGCGCAACCGTGAGTCCACTCTTTCATCAAGACTTTTCATTTGCGTTTTTCCTGCCTGCAACTATGAATTCTTTTCCAAACTCGACACCGTCATTAAAGTATATTATTCTCCGTCCGCCGACAGTATCCTCCATAAATCCCCTTGTAAGCTCAAAACCTGATATTTCTCCTGTTTCTATATCAAAAACAACATCTTTTACAACACCTATACCTTTGCCGTCATGATTCTCAACGTTTTTTCCTATCATTTTTTCATAAGAACATTTTTTATGAATACCGCCTTCGCGCTCTATCCTGACAATGCTCTTTTCACTGTATATAATGCAGTTTTTATCATTTATTCTCAATATTTCATCAAGAGGTATCATCTTTTTTCTCAAACTGAAACCCATGCTCTCAACAGTAAATCCGCACACTTTTCCGTCACTGTCATACAGCGCATCACCTACATATCCTGCTCTGCTGTCATCTTTAAGACAAACAATCGGAATTCCCTTTACACCTAAGATGTTAATCACAAAATCTACCCCTTCGCTCAACATTTTCCGTTTTCAGCTTTTGTTATTATCTGAAAAAAAGCAGATTTTATTCATAAAATACAGGCAGTTTACAGGACATTAGTGTAAACAAAAATACTGCAATATTTTTCCGGACAGATCCTGTTCCAAAAAAATATTGCAGTATTATATTCAGGCAATACAACCAAAAATGTCATTCTTCCCATTTCTGTTTCTTAGCTTTTGACTCGCAGTATATACATCTGTACACACGTTTTTCGCGGTCGGTAAGCTTAAACACATGCGGAAGTTCCTGCTCGGTGGAAGTGATGCATCGAGGATTCTTGCACTCGATTACAGACTCAAGACGCTCGGGCAATACCGGTTTAAATTTCTCCGTGCGTTTTCCGTTGCGCACAATATTCACCGTAATACCCGGGTCAATATACCCTAAAACATCAAAATTAAGCGAAGTGACCTCGTCAACTTTAATGATATCTTTTTTTCCCATCTTACCGCTCGATACATTCTTTATAATCGCAACAGAAGAATCAAGCGAGTCAAGATTCAGCATATTATACAAAACCATGCTTCTGCCTGCAGTTATGTGGTCAAGCACAATTCCGTTCTTTATTTCATCAATAACCATATCACTTCACCTCCAAAAGCTTCAGTATCAAAGCCATTCTTATAAATTTACCGTTTTGCACCTGCTTAAAATAGCATGCGCGCTCGTCGTTATCCACTCCTCGCGCTATCTCGTTCACTCTCGGCAGCGGATGCATGATGCTCAGATCAGCTTTAGCATTTACAAGTTTATTTTCCGTAAGAATATAGCTGTCCTTAAGTCTTATATAGTCTGCCTCGTTGAAAAACCTCTCACGCTGTACACGTGTCATATAAAGTATATCAAGCTGCGGCATAACACCTTCAAGGTCAGTTGTTTCAATATAGTCCATACCTTTTGCAGCAAGCTCTGCGCGCATATACTCAGGCAAACGAAGTTCCTCAGGTGAAATAAACACAAATTTAATATTATTATATCTTGAAAGTGCACCTACAAGTGAGTGAACAGTTCTTCCGAATTTAAGATCGCCGCAGAATCCTACAGTTAAATTGTCAAATCCGCCCTTTTCACGCTTTATGGTAAGCAAGTCAGCCAAAGTCTGTGTCGGGTGGTTGTGACCGCCGTCACCGGCATTGATAACAGGGATATCGCAATTCATCGAAGCAACATACGGCGCACCCTCTTTCGGATGGCGCATCTCGATAATA
>JAFTXL010000018.1 GCA_017464985.1 Clostridia bacterium
CAGACACCAATGAAATTCCCACCTCGGTAACTGAATTGTCATCACCGTCATGCAATGCCAATTTATCACCAAAAAGCTGTGGTTTTGAAGAATAAAGATTTACTTCATATCCTTTTTTTGAACAAACGCATGCAAATTGTGTTCCTATATTACCTGTACCTATAATTGCGATTTTTTTCGGATTAAATACTTCGTTCATTATCTTCCTCACATTTCATAAAATTTTAATTACTGTCATTATCTGAATCACTGTCTGCCTCCGAAGTTTCTTCACTCTCCGTTTCAGAAACTTCAGCCGAGCCTTCATCATCGGCAGCATCATGTGCATGATGTTCCTTATGCTTGCGTGCGATTTTCACATCAGCAGCCGGAAATGTCATTATCTCTGTTTCTTCGCCGTCGCCCAGTTTCACCTGAACAGTTTCACGAATCAAGCTGTTCGCAACTACGATTCCGATTCCGCTCGGAGTTTCAACATAAGCACCCACATTCGGCACAACTTTCATAGCCGCCTCATAAGCGTCCTGCTCATATTTAAGACAGCACATAAGTCTGCCGCAAGTACCGGATATCTTAGTCGGATTCAGGGTAAGTCCCTGCTCTTTTGCCATTTTTATTGAAACAGGCTGAAAATCGCCCATGCACGAAGCACAGCAAAGCGCGCGTCCGCATATGCCTAAACCGCCTACAATCTTTGCCTGATCACGGATTCCGACCTGTCGAAGCTCTATTCTTGTTCTGAAAGTTGCTGCAAGTTCTTTTACAAGGTCTCTAAAATCAATACGGCTGTCGGAAATAAAATAGAAAAGAACTTTGTTTCTGTCAAACGTGTATTCAACATCGATGAGCTTCATGTCGAGTTTATGTTCTTTGATTTTCTCTGAACAGATTATAAATGCCTCTTTTGATTTTTCAACATTTTCATTGTGTATCTTTACATCTTCTTCAGTTGCGATTCTCAGAACTTCACGCAAAGGAGAAACTATCTCTTCTTCGCTTATTTCCTTACCGGCTATAACGGCATGTCCGAACTCAATTCCTCGCGATGTTTCAACAATTACATAATCATCGGAATTGATATCCAGTCCGTTTGGATCAAAATAATATACTTTACCTGCAGGTTTAAATCTTACGCCGACATATTTTATCATACCGTCATAACCTCCTGTAATTTAATTGCCATATTCTCAACGGCAAGACTGTACGCAGCATTTCTCATGATATCCTTCCATGTATCGTCTATAATTTTGATACATGCTTTTGCGTTGTAGTAACCGATATCACGCCCTGTATCATACAGTTTATCTTTATATTCTTTATTCTGCAGCCGCGCGTTTTTTCCGAACCGCACCAGATGCATAATATCTCTGTAAAACGAAATCAGTGTAAAAAGAACAAGTTCGCTTTCTTCACCTTTTTTATTCATAATGGAAATAAGCTTTTTTCTCGATTCATATTTTCCATTACACAGTTCACACATTGCTTCAAGAATCTGCTTCTGCAATGATTTTATCTCGTCCCAATCGCCAAACTCGTAAACTCTGCCTATAATACCGTCCGCGTACGAACATATAAGCGCTTCTTCACTGCTGTCTGCATCCCCGCCCCGCATACGCCTGTATGCCTCTTTAATCTCTTCTTCGCTGTTTCGCGAGAAATCTATTCTTATTGCCCTGGAACGCACAGTATCAAGCAAAAGAAGCGGATTTGCTGAAATTATAATGATTACAACATACAGCGGCGGCTCTTCAAGTATTTTCAGCAGTGCATTCTGCGCTTCGGCAGTCATCTTGTCACCGTGCTCAATAACATATACTTTACTTCTGCTTACAAGCGGAGCGGTAAGCATATCTTCACGCATTTCTCTTATAGAATCAACACTTACTGTTTTTTTATCCTTAGGAAGTCCAACAAAAACAACATCGGGATTAGATGAATTCTCCGCAAGCATACATGCTTCGCACCGGCCGCAGACCTTACCTGCGCTGTGTTCCGATGTACACGTCAAAAGCGAAGCAAATTTCCTTGCCACCGTCTTTCTGCCGATACCTCCCGGTCCGTTAAAAATATAAGCATGTCCTACATTACCGCCATGCTCAATTTCGACGAGCATTTCCTTTATACGTTTCTGACCTATCAGATCATAAAAAATATCTTTCTCCACTGTACCTGCCAAAAATCATTCTCAATATCAATCGCGCAATTCCCTTGCCACACCTGTATCCTTTGCAGCCTGCGCAACGGCTTCCGCAACAACAGATGCCACACGTTTGTCAAAAGGTGACGGAATTACATAGTCGGCATTTAACTCTTCATCTGTAATCAGTGAAGCAATAGCCTTTGCGGCGGCAATCTTCATTTCGTCATTTATATCCCCTGCCATAACGTCAAGAGCTCCTCTGAATATTCCGGGGAAAACCAAAACATTGTTTATCTGGTTGGGATAATCACTGCGTCCCGTTCCTACTACAGCGGCACCGCCCATCTTTGCGTCATCTGGCATAATCTCAGGAACAGGATTTGCCATAGCAAACACAATAGCATTTTTATTCATTTTAGAAATACTTTCTGTGTCCAAAAGGCCGGGGCCTGATACACCGATAAATACGTCCGCACCCACAATGGCATCTTTTACGCTTCCGCTGAATTTATCGAAATTTGTAATCTTTGCCATTGCCGCCTGTTCGGAGTTAAGACCCTCCATGCCGTCGTATATAGCTCCCCGTCTGCCGCACATAATGACATTATTAAGTCCCATTTTGATAAGAAGCTTTGCTATTGCCATACCTGCCGCGCCGCATCCGCTGATGACAGTTTTTACATCTTTTATATCTTTTTTAACATATTTGAGCGCATTTATAAGAGCGGCAAGAACTACTACTGCTGTTCCATGCTGGTCATCGTGAAAAATTGGAATATCACAGCGCTCTTTGAGCTTTCTCTCGATCTCAACACATCTCGGTGCGGAAATATCTTCAAGATTTATTCCTCCGAAACTACCGGAGATCAAATATATTGTATTAACTATCTCGTCAACATCTTTTGATTTTACACAAATCGGAAACGCGTCTACACCGCCGAACTCTTTAAACAGCACACATTTGCCCTCCATAACAGGCATACCTGCCTCAGGTCCTATGTCACCGAGTCCGAGTACCGCAGTGCCGTCCGTTATAACCGCCACCATATTTTTTCTTCTGGTGTACTTATATGAAAGATCAATGTTATCCTTTATAGCAAGACACGGTTCCGCAACTCCCGGAGTATACGCAACTGCCAAAGAAGCTTTATCTTTGACTTCTGCCCTTGATACTACTTCTATTTTACCCTGCCATTCTTCATGTTTTTTTAAAGCATATTCTTTTGCGTCCATCTTTATCACTTGTCCTTTTACATACCGAATTTAAGTGCCGAAATCTCTTTGATTTCAAGCTGAATTTCTTTTTCAATTCTCTCTATATCAATTTTAATGTCTTCCAAAGTCTCTTCAACACGTACATTGTTGTTATTTGAATGTTTGCGGCGCTGAGAAAAATCCTTTGAAGTTTGATTGCGGTTAAATGTTCTCTGATTATTTCCATCATGATAACCTTTTGCACCGACTTTATTCTGTACAGCCGCTGCAGGAGCTCCGTGCGCGTTATTTTTTCCGCTGTTATGAACAGCATCTTTCTTTACCGCATTGCCTGCGTGTGAATCATTTTTGCTGTTTGTGTTATTATTAGCGTTATTGCTATTATTGTTGTTATTACGTGTCGCCTGAACATTCGCGTTATTTTTTATTTCGTGTGTAACATTCTTTTCTATATTTTTTTCTACATTTTTATTTACGTTTTCAGAGTTGTTGTTTCTTTGGCCTTTCTGTCCGTCCCTGTAATTTCCGCTGCTTTTTGAATAATACCCTCTTTTCTGATAATGCGGCTTATTTCCGTTGTTCGGTCTTTTAGCGGCACTTTGCTCAGCGTTTCCGCCTCCACCGTGATTTCCATTTACATGAACATTTTTCTTCTCTGTAACGTTATTTTCTTCTGACATAAATTCCTCCGAAATAAATATTAAATTCAAATACATGACGAAACATATTTCACCGTTCCGTCTCCGTCAATATACATCGTGTACTTTTCGCCCTTTTTTACGGTCATGCTGTTTTCTACTGCCCACCTGTCGGCAAAGGCTTTAACCGCAAGCTCATAAAAGTCATCGCATTTTTCTTCCGCAAACCGAATCGCCTTACCTATATAAAGCTCATTTGAGTTATTATATAAAATAGGTTCTCCCCGTCTCCTGTCAAATCTTTCTATCACATCGGGAAATAACGTGCGGTATATCAAATATTCCGGCTTTTTATACATTCCGAGCTTATAATCCTTAACCGGCATGAGCGATTTTTCATACTCACTTTTCCAAAAGTACACTTCTTCACTTTTTTCACGGTTCAATATATATTCTTCATAAAAAGCGCCCTCAGCTATCCATCCGTGTGAATCATCAGGATTAAGTCTAAGCACTTCAACAGCCGTGTCCGCAGCACACACAATATCGCCCGGAGTAAGTGCGGCAGCTATACATTTACGCTCAGCGCCCGCTATCAAAACACAGCGGTCGGCATACTCGCTCATCTTTATTCCGCAATCACAAACCTCGTCAGCGACAGATTCTGATACAGCAAAAAAAACTTTCATCAAATGTCTCCCGTACAATACAAATCACAACATAAATTATGACTTTAAAATAATAGTTTTTAACACTGCAAAAACATATTTATTATAATACAGTTTTTATTCAATGACAAGGATTATCACCCATTTTGCCCCAGGGCAATGTCGGGACAATCGTTGGGGGCAGAAATCTCAGTCAGAAAAATTAGAATTTCCCAGAAAACGGGGTCCATACAAAATTTTTACTCCATGGTGCCTCGCTTTCAGGTAAAAACACTTAGACATACTTCACACCACAGCGCAAGCAGGACAAACACGTGAAAATGTATTTGCTATTTTACTGAAACTCATCTATACTGTGCCACAGTACAAACATTTATAAAAAATATGTATAAGGGGAGATGTGGCTATGAAAGCAAAAATTGCTGTTCTTTTTGTACTATTAGTATATTTTACATCAAGCATAATCTATCCGTTTGCTGAATCATCAAGCACTTTCGTTATTTTTAACGGCACCGAGGAAAATGTCTCAATAAGCGGTTACACCACAGAAATAACACCGGGACAATATTCATTCAAAAACAAAATTACATACCAGATACTCTCTCCGCAAAAAACGGAATTTAATAGGTATACAATCAGATATTCTTCTTCCGCATGTGTAAAAGGAACAATCTACTATAAAATAGGTACAGTTACACATGATGAAACCTTTTATCTGGAACCAGGATATAATGCAAATTTCTCATCATTGATTGATTCTTATCTCAACGGGCAAGCAGGCGCAAATGTTTTTAAAATTGATTTTGTCGGAATAGAAGCATCGCTCACAACTTTTACTCTGTACGAAATACGCACAGAAATCTACGAGAATCAGCTTAGCGAAACAATATATCTCGAAAATGGCCGCTTCAAACTCGGAGTATGTCTTATGTGGGGCGGCGGACTTAACTACTTCGAAGATAAAAAAGACAACGATTCAACTATAACAAATATGCTCAATTATCACGATACCGGACGTTTGATTCAGCAATCGTATTACGGCACTATGTCCGCTCCGTACATATGCTCAACATACGGTGACACCACATGGGCGTATAACCCTGTACAGGGCGGTGACCAGCACGGAAATAAAAGTAAACTTGTGGATTTCACCATAGAAGAAGACAGCATATATGTAAAATGCCTTCCACTTGACTGGGCTAAGAACGGTACGTATACAATGAGCTATATGGAAAACCGTTACACTCTTAACGAGGATTATGTAAGCGTTGATAACAGATTTATAGATTTCTCAGGATATGACCACGGATATGAAAAAGACCAGGAACTGCCTGCATTCTATACTATCAGTTATCTCGACACATTTACTTTCTATAACGGCAACAAGCCATGGACAGACGGCAAACTGATTACAAAGGAAGCTCTTCCTTTTTGGGGAGGAAACGGCGACTGCTATTTTACTATGAGTTCAAAAAATACGGAGACATGGTGTGCATGGACAAATGAAGAAAACGGATACGGAATAGGTCTTTATACACCCGGCATAACAACGCTGCTTGCAGGAAGATTCGAATATGACGATTCAAAAGATCCAATGAGCAACTCCACAAACTATGTTGCGCCTCTTATAAGAACGACTATGCGTAATTTTGAAGCATTCGAGTACAGCTATATAATTACTTCAGGAACTGTATCCGAAATGCGCTCCACATTTAAAGAGCATAAAGACGATGAAGCC
>JAFTXL010000019.1 GCA_017464985.1 Clostridia bacterium
AGGAAAACTACAACAACTGTGAAGTTATAGCAGTATCAGGAGATGTAGGACAGGGCACAGAGCTTGACGGACTTGAAGAAAAGGCTATCAAAACGGGTGCATCTAAGCTCTACATCGAAGATCTTAATAAAGAATTTATCGAAGATTATGTATTCCCGACAGTTAAAGCAGGCGCTAAATACGAAGGAGATTACCTTCTCGGTACATCTTTTGCGCGTCCTGTTATCGCAAAGAGAATCGTTGAAATAGCTCTTGCAGAAGGAGCTGACGCTATCTGCCACGGCTGTACAGGTAAGGGTAATGACCAAGTAAGATTTGAGCTTACTATCAAAGCTTTTGCTCCTAACATGAAGATTATCGCGCCCTGGAGAATCTGGGATATCAAATCACGTGACGAAGAAATCGAATACGCAGAGGCACACAATATTCCCTTGAAGATAAACCGTGAAACAAACTATTCAAAGGACAAGAACCTCTGGCATCTTTCACACGAAGGTCTTGACCTTGAGGACCCGGCTAATGAACCTATGTACAATAAGCCCGGCTTTCTTGAAATGGGCGTTTCTCCCGAAATGGCTCCCGATAAGCCGACATACGTAAAGATTTCATTTGAAAAAGGTATTCCCGTTGCAATTGACGGAGAAAAGATGGACGGCGTTTCAATCGTCAAGAAGCTCAATAAGCTCGGCGGTGCAAACGGTATCGGTCTTGCAGACCTCGTAGAAAACCGTCTTGTAGGTATGAAATCAAGAGGTGTTTACGAAACTCCCGGCGGAACAATTCTCTACAGAGCACACCAGGTACTCGAAACAATCACACTCGACAGAGATACACAGCACTATAAAGAACTCGTTGCTGCAAAATTCGCAGAGCTCGTATACTACGGACAGTGGTTCACACCTCTCCGTGAAGCTCTCTCAGCTTTTGTTGACAGCACACAGGAAACTGTTACAGGCGACGTAACATTGAAACTCTACAAAGGCAATATGATAAATGCCGGTGTTACATCTCCGTATTCACTCTATAATGAAGAAATTGCAACTTTTGACGAGGATAATGTATACGACCAGAACGATTCAGCAGGATTTATCAATCTGTTCGGTCTCCCCATAAAGGTAAGCGCAATGGCAAGACAGAGGAACGAAAAGAAATGAGTAAACTTTGGGGCGGTCGTTTTACCGCAGGAACCGATAAAAAAGTAGATGATTTTAATTCATCTATCAGTTTTGACAAGCGTTTATATCTGCATGACATAGCAGGAAGCATTGCCCATGCCGAAATGCTCGGCAAGCAGAGAGTAATTCCTGTTGACGCTTCCGAAAAAATCTGCGCGGCACTCAGAGAGATTCTTTCCGACATTCACGCCGGAAAAGTCGAGTTCCGTATAGATCAGGAGGATATTCACATGAATATTGAAACTCTCCTGACCGCAAAAATCGGAGCTACCGGAAAGATGCTTCACACAGGACGTTCCCGTAATGATCAGGTTGCGCTGGACATAAGAATGTATTTGAAAGATGAAATAATAGAAATATGCAATATGCTTTCAGAGCTTATTAATACCGTTATTTCTATTTCAGAAAATAATCTTGATACCATCATGCCCGGCTACACTCATCTCCAGAGAGCTCAGCCGGTTACTCTCGCCCACCACATGATGGCATATTGTCAAATGTTTAAGCGTGACACAGAACGTTTCCTGAACTGCTATGAAAGCGCAAATATAATGCCGCTCGGTTCCGGCGCCCTCGCAGGAACGACATATCCGCTTGACCGAAAATATGTTGCAGAGCGCTTAGGCTTTTCAGATGTCACAGAAAACAGCCTTGACGGTGTTTCTGACAGAGACTTTGCTATAGAATTTATCTCAGCTTCGTCTTTGCTTATGATGCATCTCAGCCGTATGAGCGAAGAACTTGTTTTATGGTCAAGCCATGAATTTGCATTTGTTGAAATGTCTGACACTTACTCTACCGGTTCGTCAATAATGCCTCAGAAAAAGAATCCAGACGTTGCAGAACTTGTCCGCGGAAAAACAGGCCGTGTATACGGCGACCTGACAGCTCTGCTGACTGTAATGAAAGG
This sequence comes from Clostridia bacterium, assembly GCA_017464985.1. Next base: position 2,086 of record JAFTXL010000019.1, read on the forward strand.
AATCCCTCTCGCATACAACAAAGATATGCAGGAGGACAAAGAAGCAATATTTGACGCAATTGATACCGTAAAAATGTGTCTCCCGGTTTTCACCGGCATGCTTGCTACATGTAAATTCCGCAAAGACAATATGTATAAAGCTTCTACAAAAGGCTTTACAAATGCTACTGACTTTGCAGACTACATTGTAAAAAACGGAATTCCGTTCCGTCAGGCACATGCCGTAACAGGCAAACTTGTTCTCACTTGTATCGAAATGGATAAAGGTATTGACGATTTATCGCTTGAAGAGATTCGTGAGATCTGCAAGAGCGAACTGGAAGAAGGACAGAACCCTGAAAAAATCTTTAAAGAAGATCTGTTTGACGCAATTACAGTTGAAGCATGTGTAAACGGAAGAAATCTCATCGGCGGACCTGCGCCGCAGACGGAGTCTGCGGCCATTGCGAAAGCCAAGGAATGGCTTTCGCAAATAATCATACCGAAAATGCTTTCTGAAACATTTGATTTTTAACGATTTAATTTGCAGATAATACAGCAGATCAGTTAACTCGGGCGCCACCGCTTGTTGCGGTGGCGCCCGAGTTTTATTTACAGAGCCACATTATATCAAAATACCATTGATTTATGCTATAAACCGTATATTATCCTCAGAAAGATGTTTCTGATTTTACCGTTTCAGAGGAGTTTACAACAAGAGTAGAAGACAATGAAGATGACTACATTGATAAAATCTGAAATGTAACAGTTTCGGAAACCGGATTGCAGTTTCATGTCATTGATTATTTTTATTGGATCTACGAATCAATGCATACACCGACTCGGACGACATTTTTCACGCAGATATAAACGGAACAGTGAAAACGAAAAAGAATTGAAGGTTTGTTATGATGCTTTACAATTATTAAAATCTTCTTTTACAAATTTGGGATACACCTGTATTGATTAATACACATATGACAAAGACGCAGTTCCCACATATAGTCCCGCATATCACGGGGCTATATTTTTCTTGACTGAAAAATTTTACATACAGACGTAAAAATCTTCAGTGACAATATCAATCCGACTCTTGGGGAATAATTCTTTCTTTTCCTTGTTTTTTCCACAGCAAAATGTCATAATATAAAAAATTTTAAAGTTGAGGTTTTGATTTATAACCATGGACAGCAAAGAATCATTAAAACAATTATTAAGCCTTACACGAAAAGCAGTACAGGATTATGACCTTATAAAAGACGGCGACAGCGTATGTGTCGGAGTATCCGGAGGAAAAGACAGCATGGCTCTTTTGACCGTGCTTGCTTCCCTGAAAAGATTTTATCCTAAAAAGTTCGACCTAAAAGCAATCACAGTATCACTTGGCTTTGACGGAGTTGACATGTCTCCTGTCACAAAATATTGTGAAGAGCTTGGCATAGAGCACATAATTGTCGATTCACACATCAAAGAAATTGTTTTTGACATCAGAAAAGAGCAAAATCCATGCGCATTGTGCGCCAATCTGCGTCGCGGCGCTTTAAATGACCACGCAAGAAAGAACGGCTGCAATGTTGTCGCGCTTGCGCATCACTATGATGATGTAATCGAAACAGCACTTTTAAGTCTCCATTACGAGGGCCGTTTTTATTGTTTCCCTCCTGAAACTTATCTTGAGCGAAGCGAAGTGACGGTCATCAGACCGTTTTTATACGTGAAGGAATATATTCTTTCACATTATGCTTCGCTTGATGTTTTCCCCACTGTGCACAATCCGTGCCCTATGGACAAAACAAGCAAGCGCGCTGAAATCAAAGCTTTAATTAAAACGCTGGAAAAAGATAACAATATGATAAAAACCAATATTTTTGGCGCGGTAAAAAGAGGCATCTGGCCTGAAATAAGCGGAAAATAATTAAATCTGCCGTTTCAGAGATTCGATACAGGCAAGAAAGCGGAGAAACATTAATATCTAAATTTAATATTATCGATGCATCCTTGGTAAAAAGCAAACCCCTTTCGGAATGTATTTTAGTCGGAAAGAAAATGTAACGATAATAAGCAGCGGGCGGCGCGCCCGTATGTGCGTGCCGCCCGCATTAAAAGAGGCTGTCTTTTTGTGACAGCCTCTTTTAATCTGTTTTTTTATTCAATTATTTATTAACCTTTGCCCATGTATCCTTCAAACCTACGATGCTGTTGAAAGTATTGTCATATTTTGTGTCCTTGCAGAAATATCCCATTCTGACAAACTGGAATTTCTCCTCAGGTTTTGCGTCAGCAAGAGACGGTTCAAGCTTACATGAAACAATCTTTTTAACAGAATCCGGATTAAGATAATCGTTATAAGTCTTGTCCTCTCCGATATCAGAAAGATCCGGAATTGTGAAAAGTCTGTTGTACATCATAATGTCAGCATCAATTGCATGCTCCGCGCTTACCCAATGAATAGTTCCTTTGACCTTTCTTCCGTCAACAGGCATTCCGTTCCCCGTCTCAAGGTCAGCAGTACAGAGAAGCTCTGTAACATTTCCGTTTTCATCCTTAATGCTTTCATTGCATCGAACAATATAAGCGCCCATCAAGCGAACCTCTCCGCCCGGCTTCAGTCTGAAGAATTTCGGAACAGGCTCCTCCATAAAGTCAGAACGCTCAACATAAATGTTCTTTGTAAACGGAATCTTTCTTGTGCCTGCATCAGGATTGTTCGGATTGTTCGAGACCTCAAAATATTCACACTTATCATCAGGATAGTTTGTAATTGTCACTTTGAGCGGCTCGGTAACAGCAATGCGTCTTTCAGCAGTCTGATTGAGCTCATCACGAATACAGTATTCGAGCATTTCAATATCAACAAGTGAATATGACTTAGCAATTCCCGCCATTTTTACAAAATTGAAAATAGATGACGGCGTATATCCTCTTCGTCTCAATCCGCAAAGTGTAGGCATACG
>JAFTXL010000020.1 GCA_017464985.1 Clostridia bacterium
CCTGTTCCATAAGCTGCGCAAGCTGCTCCGCCCATTTTTCCTCATGCCGGATACAGCGTCGGGGATATTCATCCAGCGGTATTCCATAATTTTCGATCAGTTCAGGATATTTCGACTTGATGTAAAAATTGTTGTATTCTGCATTATGCTCACTGGATTCGGTGCAATAATATCCAAAATTGCGAATGTAGTCGAAACGAACCATGTCATTGTGGACTTCACCTGCGTTTTTCTCAGCTGCACGCTTGCGGATCTCCGGATAAAGATCCACACCGTCCCTATCCCGGATATCCAATAGCCAAGCCATATGATTGATTCCTGCAATCAGCTCCCGGCGCCCCTCCAGTTGGTCCTCCATTCCCAGACTCTTAAGGAGCCGTTCCCCACAGACCTGAACACTGTGGCATAGGCCCAGAGTACGGACATCCGTATACCGATTCATGTATCCAGTCAGCATAGCCATAGGGTTTGTATAATTCATGAAAAGCGCATTAGGGCAAACCTCTGCCATGTCATCTGCAAAATCCTTCATTACCGGAATGGTACGCAATGCGCGCATTATTCCTCCGATACCGAGCGTATCTGCAATTGTTTGACGCAGACCGTATTTTTTAGGCATTTCAAAGTCTATTATTGTGCAGGGATCATACAGACCTACTTGAATAGCATTTACTACAAAATTCGCGCTTCTTAAAGCTTCCTTGCGTTTTTCAACACCCGCATAGCATTCTATTTTGCCGAAGCCTCCCTTTGATTTTCTGATAGCTTCAAGAATTGTGCGGCTTTCTTCAAGTCTTTTTGCATCAATGTCATAAAGAGCAAAAACACTGTCCTTGAGCGAGTCAACACACATGCAGTCGCCGATTACGTTTCGTGCAAAAACTGTGCTTCCTGCTCCCATAAAAGTAAGTTTCATATCAAAATCCTCCGTTCAATGTGATTTTCTTAATTATGCATTGACTGTGCTGTTTTGTGAATGGTAATATGTTGTTATAATTTGTCATTTTGTTGTTTTTTGAGGTGTAATATGATCAACTTTGTTGATGTTGCAGACAAAGCCTATAATGGTTTCAATCCGGTACAGTTTGGATTTGAAAATTGTGAAAAGTCCCATTATTTCGGTCCTGCAGTGCGTACACACTGGCTTATCCATTATGTTGTGTCAGGTAATGGGTATTTTCGTATACAGGACAGGGATTATATCTTGAAATCGGGAGAAATGTTTGTTATACCGCCATTTGTTGAAACATACTATGAAGCAGATGATCAAAATCCTTGGGAATACATTTGGGTGGGTTTTACATATAACGGTGATTTGCCTTTAAATATAGATGATACGGTGAATTGTCCCGAGGCTTTGCGGATTTTTGAGGATATGAAGCTGTGCGCTCAGAAGGGAAACGGCCGTACCGAATTTTTATGTGCAAAAATATGGGAGCTTTTTTCGTTGCTGCTTGATAGAAGGAAAAGTAATACGGATTATGTTGACAGAGCTTTGAGCAGCATTCATGCTGAATATATGAACGGAATAACTGTGCAGGATATTGCAGCAAGACTAAATTTAGACAGAACATATTTCTATGCGATTTTTAAAAAGAAGACCGGTGTGTCACCGTCACAGTACATTACAAATTACAGAATGGAGCAGGCACTTGACCTTATGTTCAATAAAGGAAAAAACATAACTGTTACTGCAAATTCGGTAGGATATACAGATATTTATACTTTCTCAAAAGTGTTTAAAAGACATTTCGGAAGTTCACCAAGAAAATATATAAAAATGAATAAATGATATAAATTTTTTGTGTTGAAATACTATTAATATAATGATATCGTTATGCAGACTTAAATAGCTGAAAAGGAGTTGTCAAATTTGAAATATAAAATCGAAGGCGAAAGTATGCCTGCTGCTATCTTGGAATTAGAGCCCGGAGAAGTAGTTATTAGTGAGGCAGGAGGCCGTACATGGTCAAGAGGTAAGGTCCTTACTGAAACAACATCAGGGGGCGGTGTAGGAAAAGTGATCGGCCGTATTTTTTCGGGAGAAAGTCTGTTTTTAAGCAAATATACAGCGCAGGGTCCTGCAGAACTTGCGTTTTCTTCATCATTTATGGGCAAGATTATTCCCAGAGAATTAAAAGCAGGTGAAAGTATTATTTGTCAAAAAACCGCGTTTTTGTGTGGCGTAGGAAATCTTGAACTGTCTATACATTTCCAGACAAAAATCGGTGCAGGACTTTTCGGCGGAGAAGGCTTTATTATGCAAAAGATTACAGGCCCGGGAATTGCTTTTATAGAGCTTGACGGATATACTCCCGTATATAATCTGGCGCCCGGAGAAGTCTTGGTTTGCGATACAGGTGTAGTTGCAATGATGGATGAAACCTGTAAGATGGATGTACAGATGGTAAAAGGTGTAAAAAATATGTTTTTCGGCGGCGAAGGTCTTTTTGATACAATCGTAACAGGTCCGGGAAAGGTATATTTGCAGACTATGTCAATGCCTAAGCTTGCGA
>JAFTXL010000021.1 GCA_017464985.1 Clostridia bacterium
GACTTTCTAAAGAGGAGATTGATACTCTTTTAATGACGCTTGCGTCTTTGGAAAACCACGGTACCTGCCCTCACGGCAGACCTGTTACAGTTACAATGTCGAAATATGAAATTGAAAGGAAGTTTCACCGTTGCTGATAGATGAAATTCTAAAACAAACAGAAGATTTCGAGTGCGGAAAGGCCAATGCGATTATTATCGGAGGACCGACAGCTACGGGCAAAACCTCGCTTGCAATTGAAACTGCATTGAAAAAAAACGGTGAAATTGTATCGTGCGATTCAATGCAGATTTATAAATATATGGATATAGGTACGGCAAAGCCGAATGCGGCAGAGCGAAGCTCTGCCGTGCATCACATGATTGATATAGTTGATCCGTGGATAAATTACAATGTATACGAATATAAGGTACAGGCGGAAAAATGTATTAATGATATAATTTCAAGAGGCAAAATTCCGGTGATTGCAGGAGGCACCGGCCTTTATATCAACTCTCTTATAGATAACAGACAGTACGTTGCGGAGGAGAATCCGGAGATACGTAAAGAACTTGAAGCGATAGCTGAAAGCGGCCGGTATGACGAATTGTACGAAATGCTGTGCGAGTTTGACCCTGAGGCTGCAAACGCGATTCATAAAAATAATACAAAACGTGTAATCAGGGCGATAGAACTGTATAAAACAACCGGAAAAACTCAGAAAGTACGAAATGAGGAATCATTAAAAAGTGAATCAAAAATCAATTATAAAACATTTATAATTGATATGCCGAGAGAAATTCTCTATGAAAGAATTGAAAAACGTGTTGATATAATGCTCGAAGAAGGTCTTTATAATGAAACCGTTTTGATATATAATATGTGTATGAATGCTGTTTCAAACGGCGAAGCATCCGCGTGCAGAATAGAAGATTTGACCTCTCTTGCGGCAATAGGTTACAGAGAGATGATACGTCATATTTTTTTTAATGGGATGACGCTTGATGAAACGGTTGAAAAGATAAAAATAAATACAAGACATTATGCTAAAAGACAGATGACATGGTTCAGAAAGACACCGGACGCTGTATTTATAAGTAACACATAACAGAGGATTAAGCATCATGAAGAACCTAAAAGCAATTTCCGTAAAATTCATACAATATATCGGAGCGCTTGCAGCGCTGCTGCTTCTTCCTATTATTTATTCAGGCGAAGCGGCAAAAAGTGTAGAAATATCGGTTTTGCTGAGTGGGATAACTGTTTTTTGTATATATGCCATTTTTAAAATTATTTTCGGAAAAGAAAGAAGCTTTGAGAACATCCAAGGAATAAAATCTGGCGGACTGATGTATTTCATTGTGCTGTGCGCTCTTGCTGGTGTTTTTATCAGAACTGTGGCGATGATGCTTTTAAATGTAGACATACTGTGCAATGAAGCTCTGTTGTGCTATGGGTATTACATTGTATTTCTGATAATGATATACGCTGTGTCAAAACTGTGTTGGTCACATAAGGCAGGTGTATTTTCCGCTGTTTTTTATACTGTGTGGTGTGTTTTTGATGTGCTTCCGGTAGTTGAAAACGTAAACGCCGAAAAAAGCATGATAAATATTTTAAAATATTATGGCGGAGCAGCGCTTGTGTTTCTTGCTTTTATGTTTTTATTGCTTTCGTTAAAAAATCCTTTATTTAAAAGAAGCGCTGTATTGATATTTATGAGCGGTGCCGCGGCTTTTTCGGGAATGCTGCTTATAATGCAGTCCGTGGTTGCGATTGCCGCAATTGCATGTGCGCTTTTAGTTATTAAGCCCTCGTTCAAATATAACAGTAAATCAAAAATGATAAAGAAAAGATACTGTTCAATGCACTATGTTTTATACTTCGTACTCGGCATCATAGCTGCTGCCGCGTTATTGGCTGCTGCTGTATATGTGTCCGGCTTAAAATCGCTTGTGCCGAACTATGTGATTTATCTGCATGAATATGTGTCCGTTAAGACATTGTTTGTAAATGCGGAAACGGTGATTTCCGCTATGTGGAGCGGTGTATATTTTGAACGGAACAATTTTGTTTCGTATATCAATATTATTCTATATATATTTGCTGTCGCTGCTGCAGCACTTGGCTGCCGTAATGCGGCAAAAATCAGCAACCGTTACTGTCTATGTATGATTCTGTATCCTGTATTATTAACAGTATTGGGCGTGTTTCAAAATATTGATTCGCATTTGTACGCAGTTCCTGCGCTTCCTTGTTTTATAACGCTTGCAGGCGGCGGAATTACAGAGTCATTCCAATATGTATTATGTAATAACGGAGGCTTTGTCGATCGCATGAATGATGCGGAATATGACTTGCCGGAAGATTCACGTGATGAGATAAAGAATAAATACGCGCTTCCTGATGAATGGGATACCATGCAAGTAGTAGCGTTGTTCGGCTCGTCGGATGATGAAAGCGATAGCGATAACGGTGATACGGAATTTGTCGAAACAGATGAACAGGAAGAAGATATGGCAGAAGACAGTGTCGTGTCAGGGGAAATGCTCACTGATATGCTTGACAGTCTGTACGGGCATACATCATCGGAGAAAGACGGTGATGACGGTGACGGAGTAGATTTCTTCCGCAAATAAGTAATAAATTTAATTTTTTTACATAAATATAAATCATCAATTGACTTTGTTCATGCGGTGATTTTATGACTGATTTAAAAACAAAAAAAAGAATGCGTCAGATGCGTATGAAAGCATCTGACGCTCATTCACGGTTATTCTATATTTTAAGAGGAATTGCGATTGCGGTTATAATAACTGTGCCATTGATGTTTGCGATAGCGGTTGCTGTCAATATAACAGATTTTCCGGAAGAATACATATCTCCTGCAGTATTGGTAACAGTAGTGCTTGCGATAGTGCTGTCCTCTTTCTTTTCTTCCGCATGGCAAAAAAATTGCGGCTGGTCAAACGGAAGTATAACAGGATTTATATATATGGTATGCATACTGACCGTCCGGTTTGTAGCTGAGGGCAGAATAACTTTTGATAAAGACAGTATTACACTCCTGTTGCTCGGAATACTTTTAGGTTCTGTATCAGGATATGCAGGCATCAAATTCATGAAAGCAGTAAATCATAAAGAACGCTCATATAAGCGGCAGTAAAGTTCTATCATTTCTTCTTTTTTACGCTTTTTCCATATTATAGCTCGTATTCTTGCCAAAACATATATAATGGTAAACATTACAATCAGCGGCAGCTTTGCAACAAAATCTCTGCAGAACAGGATGGTTTCATTAGCTTTATCTAAATTGCTGATGTATGCATCGTAATCTGTGAGTTTATCAAAATAAATCGTTCTGTATTTATTTGTTGTATTAAGTGAATTGTACGCAAACATACCGCCTCCTGCGGACGGAATCAGATATGTTCTGTTATTTACATCTGTCTTAAATTCTTTTTTATATACTTCCGACAGATTTCCGTCAAGCACAGACAAAGTGAAGCTGAGTTTTGTGTCTGTTTTGTCGGCGCTTGCAGTTTCGGCAAGACCGATAAAAAAGTCGCTGCTGTCAGCTGTACATGATGTGCTTACATTCGTGGATGCAACGGTCATATTCTGACCGAGTCCGTATGTTTTAAATGTTTCAATATGTCCTGCTGAGTCAGCTTTAATTACTATATTGTCGGAAATAGGTGTTGTGATGTAATCTGATTTAACAGCTGCCGTTAAATACAGAGGACGGTCTTCAGAAAGACTTTTCTTTGCGATAGTGTCAATACTGTATGTTGATATATCGTCAGCCTTGTCTGATAAATCTGTATTATCTTCTGCTTCGGCGCTGTCATTTAACTCATCCGCATTTAAGTTTGCGTCAGCGGATGATTCAACTGCTTTTTGATATTCTTCTGTATTAAAATGCTTACCGACAGCAATGAGTGAATCGGTATTGCTGTCATTTGATAATACATATATATCATCAATCTGAGAGTAGAGAAGTGACACATCTTCTCCGTCTATCGGAAGATATTTCTGTGTCCAGAGAAGTGTATTTTCTGTTGTATCATATGCCTGCATAAAAGCAAAGGGAACCTGTTCTTCATTTTCCATGCTTCCCGCAATGTAAAGTGTGCCGTGGGAAACAGCGGAGGTATTTACGGTTATATCGTTTGTCTGCTCGATATGGGTTAAATATGTTCCGCTTCCGTCCAGCAGTACCGTGTTTGATGTGTCGATTGCTGTGTAATAATCGGAATCAACGTTACAAGAAATTGAATACTCGGTACCTGCCTGCTGTACGCATGATTCATCGTATCTGAGGTCTATTGAGTACATGAATTTGCCTTCTAAGTTATACAAAAACGATTTTCCGTAACTGTAGTCTTCATTTCTGATTTCACACACGACAGCAAACCCTAAATGAGATCTTCCTATATC
>JAFTXL010000022.1 GCA_017464985.1 Clostridia bacterium
ATATAACAAAGATTGCACCGCCCAGGGGCAAAGCGCTGTTTTCTCATTATAAAGAGTTAAAAAAGATTATCGGTAAAGGCAATTACGATGCTGTTCACGCTAATACTTCCTACCACAGCGGATTTGTTGTTCTTGCGGCAAAAAAATACGGTGTAAAAGTGAGGATAGTTCATTCCAGAACCACAGATTACGGCCGTAGGTCTTTGGTGAATACAATAGCTGCTGTTGTCGGCAAATTGCTTATAAATATGTGCGCCACAGACAGGCTTGCCATTTCACGTGCCAGCGGAGAGTTTCTTTTCGGCAAAAGGAAAGATGTTCTTATACTTCCTAACGCATTTGATTTAAAAACGTATTTCTCGGACACTGCGGAGAAAGAAAATAAATTAAAACGGAAGTATGAGTTAGACGGATGTACGGTTGTCGGGAATGTCGGACGTTTTGTCGCATCGAAAAATCAAAAATTTGCAATTGACATATTTAAAGAATTTTTAAAACAAAAGCCTGACTCAAAACTTATTTTTGTCGGTGACGGAGAAACTTTCGCAGAGGTCAAAGAGTATGCTAAAACGGCCGGATTGTCTGAAAAGATTGTCTTCTTAGGCAGCAGAGATGATGTTTATCTTTGGATGAAGATATTTGACGTACTTGTGTTCCCGTCGGAATATGAGGGTCTCGGAAATGTAGCAATTGAAGCGCAGGCGGCAGGAACGCCGTGTGTATGCTCGGAAGCAGTACCTGGTGAAGTCGATATGGAACTTGGGCTCGTCAGCTTTATGCCTTTAAGTGAAAACGCGGAAAAATGGTGTGATGAAGTTGTGGAAATGTACAGCTGTAACCGTCCTGCAAAAGAACTTATCAGAGAGAATTTTGATAAAAGAAAATACACTATCGAAAGTGAAGTAAAACAGCTTTCCGAAATATATTCCCGCACTTGACGGAATCATTACATAATTAAGTAAACGGAGATGTATAAAAGATGAAAACGCTTACTGTTATAACAACAACATATAACCGCGCGTATTGTATTAACCGCGTATACGAATCCTTAAAAAGACAGTCATGCGATGATTTTATGTGGCTTGTTGTCGATGACGGTTCTTCTGACAATACAGAGGAAGTTATTTCGGAGTTTATAGCTGAAAATCAGATTGAAATAAAATACATAAAGCAGAAAAATGCAGGTATGCACGGAGCCCGCAATACTGCTTACGATAATGTCACAACCGAAATAAATACAATCATAGATGATGACGAATATATGACTGATGATGCGGTGGGAAAAATTGTTTCATTTTGGAATAAAAATAAAAGAGACGGTATTTACGGATTTGCCGCGTACAACATTGATGAAAAAGGCGATATAATAGGAACTCCGCTTCCGGACGGCGTAGAGGAGACAACCGTTACAGACCTTTCTGAAAAATATCATGTTAAGGGAGATAAAAAACTCGTTTTCCGTTCTGATCTTATAAAAAGATATCCTTTCCCCGTTTTTGAGGGAGAGAAATTTTTCCCCGCAAGCTACAAATACCGCTTGCTTGATTTGGAATACAAAATATTGATACTGCATGAGCCGATATGCGTTGTTGACTGTAACCAAAACAGTATGACATACAACAAGGTGGCTCAGTACCGCTCATGCGCAAAGGGATTTGCTTTTTACAGAAATGAAATGATAAATATTTCAAAGAATCCGAAGTTCATTATAAAGGAGACAATTCACTATATCGCGGAGAGCCTGCTTTCGGGAAATAAGCATTTTATACGCTCCGCTCACAAAAAGGGATATACTGTTTTATGTGCGCCTGTGGGTATTTGTCTGTATTTATATCTTAAATATACAAAAAGAAAAATGATAAAAGCATAATTTGACAGGAAATAATAATGAAAAATAAAGCCGGAAAAAAGAAAAAAAGGAAATGGTATATTTCAGCATTGCTGTTTTTGCTTCCTGCCGTTATTGTCATGGGTGCGGTTTATTCATATCTTGATATTCACCAGTATGACCTCGGTGTAACCGAATATACTGTTTCTTCGAAAAAGACGGAAACAAATGTGAAAATTGCTGTGGTTGCGGATTTGCATAACCATGAGTACGGAGAAGAAAATATTGAGCTTATAAATAAAATAAAAGAAAAAAATCCCGATTTGATTGCCGTGGTCGGTGATGTTGTTATGAAAGATGATGACAATATATCTGTTTTAGACAGCATTTTGCGCTCTTTGACAGAGATTGCGCCGACATATTTTTGCCTCGGCAACCATGAGCTTGCGCTTATAGACAGAGGAATTGATATAGAAAGTGTGGTCAGCGCAACAGGCGCTGTGATTTTAGATGATGAACTGACCGATGTGTGCGTAAACGGTCTTGATATTGTGATAGGCGGTCTTTCTTACAATTCTAATAATTGCACGTATTCATTTAAGTTTCTTCTCGAATTTGCGGAAAGGGATGAATATAAATTGCTTTTGTGCCACTATCCGGAGTTTCAGTGGAGATTTATGAAGTATGATATAGATTTAGTTCTTTGCGGACATTTGCACGGAGGTCTTATAAGACTGCCCGGAGCGGGAGCTCTTTTTGCGCCTACTCAGGGGTTCTTTCCTGAATTTACAGAGGGCGTGCACAAGTCGGATACGGCGACAATGATTGTTTCGAGGGGCCTCGGTTCATCATCTTTTATTCCGAGAGTGAATAATCCTACTGAACTTGTGTTTGTAGATGTTGTTCCAGGGTAAATTATAATTGTTAAATGGTTGTTTATATATTTTTTGTGAAATGTTGACAAAACACGGTTCATATTATATACATAATATAGTATTTTAATGAAATTATAATAATTTTAGGAGGAATGTAACATGCGTTTTTGTAATCAATGCGGAAACCAACTCGATGACAGCGCTCAGTTTTGTAATTCGTGCGGTTCGCCTTTGGGAACTCCTGTAGGAGGAACAACGGCAGGAGGAGCCGGTGCTCAGAATACGGCATATGCTCAGCCGCAGCCTCAACCTCAGCCTCAGCCGGCATACCAGTCATTTTCTCAGCTTTCGGATTGGGACGGAAGCGTACTTGATACTATTGTAAATTCTATTGTCGCAAGCCTTATAATCAGTTTTACCTGCGGTATTGCTACGCCTTGGGCTATATGTTATATGTACAAGTTTATTATAAATCATGCAACAGTTGACGGAAAACGACTTCGCTTTGACGGAACAGGCGGAGAGTTATTCGGCCAGTGGATAAAGTGGTTATTGCTGACAATAATTACATGTGGTATTTACGGTTTTTGGGTAACTCCGAGACTTTACAAATGGATTGTAAATCATACACATTTTGAATAAGAATAATGCGAAACGGTACGTACATACGTACCGTTTCGCAAATACGGTGAGGTATATATTTTGTTGAATTTAGATATTCATCAAAAAAACAGATTAAAGCAAGTTTTAAAGAAAGGTTTAATTATATTTGCAGTTTGCTTTTTATATTACGTCTTTATGAAAATCACAGGCACGGGTATACCGTGTCTGATAAAAGCGGTAACGGGGAAATACTGTCCGGGCTGCGGTATAAGCCGTATGTTTATCGCGCTTGCGGGCGGCGATGTCAAAGCCGCGTTAAGATATAACCTACTTGTAACGGTGCTCCTGCCGTTTGCCGCGTTCTTCGTACTGAGAAGAATATGCATCTATATTAAAGACGGTGCTGCAGGACCGGATAAGATTGAGAGCGTATTTTATATTATTGTATTTGTTCTTATGGTTGCTTTCTGGATTATGAGAAACACAGAAACCTTCTCCTTTCTTGCTCCGGCTGCGGTGTGACAAGACTGCAGGAAGATTAAGATGTAAGAATGTAAAAAGACAAAAAAGCAGACGGTGTAAAATAAATCTTGGAGTTTTTAATAGAAAAGG
>JAFTXL010000023.1 GCA_017464985.1 Clostridia bacterium
AATTGCCCTTATCTCAGCGCATCTTTCATAGACTTTACGTATGCTCCTATGTAAGGAGGTGCTTCCTTGCCATACTTCTCAAGAAGTTTTATTATTGCAGAACCTACAATAGCTCCGTCTGAAATATCAGCCATTCTTTTTGCCTGTTCAGGCGTAGAGATGCCGAATCCTATTGCGCACGGAATATCAGTATTCTGACGGATAACACCGACAATAGATGCAAGGTCGGTTTTTATTTCGCTTCTCGCGCCTGTCACGCCGAGACTGGAAACAACGTACAGGAAACCCTCTGCTTCCTTAGCTATCATCGCAATACGGTTTTCCGATGTTGGCGCAATAAGAGATATCAAATCCACTCCGTATTTATGACAAATAGGCAGAAATTCTTCTTTTTCTTCAAACGGCAGGTCAGGCAGAATGAGGCCGTCAATTTCAATATCTTTGCACGCTGAAATAAAGCGCTCTGCGCCGTAAGAGAACACCACGTTTGCATATGTCATAAAAACCATCGGCACTTTTACATCATGACGAAGTTCCTTGACAAAAGAAAATATTTTATCCGTTGTAACGCCGCCGCTCAGCGCGCGTATGTTTGCGCCCTGAATGACAGGACCTTCGGCGGTAGGGTCGGAAAACGGGATGCCGAGCTCTATGAGGTCAGCACCGTTTTCCGCTGCCGCGCGCACAGCGGCGGCAGTTGTCTCCAAATCGGGGTCACCGCATGTTATAAACGGGATAAATGCTTTTCCGTCTTCAAAAGCTGATTTAATTTTACTCATGGATATCCTCCCCTCTGTAACGTGCAATAGCGGCACAATCTTTGTCCCCTCTGCCCGAAATAGTAATTACGATTATCTGGTCTTTATTCATTGTCGGTGCAAGTTTTCTTGCATATGCAACCGCATGCGCTGACTCAATGGCAGGTATTATGCCCTCAATCTTTGCCAGGTACTCAAAAGCGCACACAGCCTCTTCGTCAGTTACAGGAACATATTCAGCTCTGCCTATATCGTGAAGATAAGCATGTTCCGGGCCTACACCCGGATAATCAAGACCTGCGGATATTGAATATACAGGCGCAATCTGACCGTATTCATCCTGACAGAAATACGACTTCATGCCGTGGAAAATGCCTACCCTGCCGGTATTTACAGTAGCCGCTGTTTCAAAAGTATCAATACCTCTGCCTGCCGCTTCGCAGCCGATGAGCTTTACGCCCTCGTCTTCAATGAAATGATAAAAGCTTCCGATGGCATTTGAGCCACCTCCTACACAGGCAATAACCGCATCGGGCAATTTACCCTCCTTAGAGAGAATCTGCTCTTTTGTTTCCTTTGATATAACTGCCTGAAAATCACGGACAATAGTTGGGAACGGGTGCGGACCCATAACCGAGCCGAGACAGTAGTGTGTATCATCAATACGTGAAGTCCACTCTCGCATAGCTTCTGAAACAGCATCTTTCAAAGTGGCAGTACCTGTTTTTACAGGAATAACTTCCGCGCCGAGCAAACGCATGCGGTAAACATTTAGCGCCTGACGGATTGTGTCCTCTTCGCCCATAAAAACCACACATTCCATACCCATAAGTGCAGCCGCTGTTGCTGTAGCAACACCGTGCTGACCTGCGCCAGTTTCTGCAATCAGGCGCGTCTTACCCATCTTTTTTGCGAGCAGCGCCTGACCGAGTACATTGTTAATTTTATGGGCGCCGGTATGGTTCAGATCCTCACGCTTTAAATAGATTTTTGCACCGCCCAAATCTTTTGTCATTTTCTCAGCATAGTAAAGACGTGACGGTCTTCCTGCATATTCATTAAATAATTCGGCAAGCTCCCGATTGAACTCAGGATCGTTTTTATAGTGGTTATACGCTTTTTCAAGTTCAATGACAGCATTCATCAGTGTTTCGGGAATATATTGCCCGCCGTGAATACCAAAGCGTCCGTTTGTATTCGTCATATTCTTTCTTCCTTTCTTACAGCGGCAACAAATTCCGCCATTTTGCCTATATCTTTTACTCCGCCGGTTTCTATCCCCGAGCTAACATCTACCGCATAGGGAGCAAGTGTTTTTACTGCCTTACTCACATTGCCTATATCAAGTCCTCCAGCAAGGAAATACGGTCTTTTAATGTTCTGTATCAGCTTCCAGTCAAACAATGTTCCTGTTCCGCCGTTTCCGGAATCAAGCAGAACATAATCTGCTGTACTTTGCTCCGCATCAAGAATATCCTGCTCGCTTTCAATACGAAAAGCTTTGATAATTGGCTTTTCAGTTAAAGCACGTAATTTCCTGATATACTCTTCATCTTCGCCGCCGTGAAGCTGTGCAATGTCAATAACCCCTGCTTCCAGAAGCCCGGCAACTTTTTCCGGTTTCTCTTTCACAAAAACCCCGACAGCGCTAATACCGGGATTCAGTAAGCTTTTTAACTCCGCTGCTTTTTCCGTTGTAACATACCGACGGCTTTTAGAAGCAAAAACAAAGCCGATATATTCGGGACTAAGCACATTTACAGCCTCTATATCACAGGGGCGGGAGAGTCCGCACAGTTTTATCTTCGTCATAATGTCCCTCGCAGTTCATTCAGTTTTGCTTTCTTATCAAAAGCTCTCATTAATGTTTCTCCGATAAGGACTGCATCTGCTCCAATATCA
>JAFTXL010000024.1 GCA_017464985.1 Clostridia bacterium
CAGCAGACTGTTCTGCAAAAGGACTTTCCCGCATCTGTCAGGGAAATTGTAATGTCGGGCTGTCTGAACAGAATAGGGTGGCGTCCTTTTTACAGCAAAAAGGAAAAGACGGTTGCGCATGATAATATGAAAAAAACGGATATATGCGATTTGGCGGATAAATGTTACCGTGATTTATCCGGAGGTCAGCAGCAGAGGGTGCTGCTTGCAAGGGCTTTGTGTTCAGCAAGAAAAATGCTGCTTTTGGACGAACCTGTATCGGGACTTGATCCGAAAGCTTCGGCGGAGATGTATGAGAGTATACAAAGGTTAAACAGCAAAGACGGTATAACGGTTATAATGATTTCGCACGATATACCGGCGGCTGTTAAATATGCAAATAAGATGCTCCATTTGGGAAGTCATAAGCCGCTTTTCTTCGGTTCAAAAGAGGAATATGTAAAAAGCGGCATAGCAGATTCGTTCTTACACGAAAAGGAGGACGTATGACAGAGATATTTAATACATTAAGCGTATATTTCCAATTTCCTTTTGTAAGATACGCAATGGTGGTAGCGGTGCTTGTTGCTCTCTGCTCATCAATGCTCGGTGTAACACTGGTATTAAAGCGTTTTTCATTTATCGGTGACGGACTGTCTCATGTTGCGTTCGGCGCTATGGCAGTCGCGGCAGTTGCAGGGCTTACAAATGAGCTTTTAATAGTGATGCCTGTGACGGTGGTATGCGCGGTTCTGATACTTTGCGCAGGGCAGAACGCAAAGATAAAAGGTGATGCGTCCATTGCCATGATATCGGTGAGCTCGCTTGCGGTAGGTTATCTTTTGTACAATGTTTTTTCTGCTTCCTCCAATGTCAGCGGAGATGTGTGCAGTACGTTGTTCGGAGCATCGTCAATACTGACGCTCACTGAAACAGAAGTGTGGATAAGTGTGGTAATGTCGCTTACAGTTATTGCGTTGTTTATAATTTTCTACAACAAAATTTTTGATGTTACATTTGACGAGAATTTTGCGGAGTCAACAGGAACAAAGGCAAAGGCGTACAACGTATTTCTTGCAGTGATAACAGCGATTATAATCGTGCTTGCAATGAATCTTGTAGGTTCGCTTCTAATTTCGGCGTTGATTATTTTTCCTGTACTGTCGGCAATGCGTGTATTTAAAAGCTTTAAATCAGTTGTAGTGTGCTCTGCAGCAGTATCTGTTTTGTGTACATCGATGGGTATGATAATTTCACTCTTGTGTGAGACTCCGGTGGGAGCGACCGTTGTTGCTGTTGATATCGTGGCTTTTATAGTGTTTTCGGTTATAGGAAAGCTGAGACACGCGGCTTTATGATTTAAAAATATAAACAATGCCTGATAATTTAATGTTTTACTTGACTAAAGTGATAAAGCGTGGCATAATGCCAATGGATTTAAAAAGAAAATAATTATAGGTGGTGCCTTTTGTGGAATCTGAAATCAGCATATTAAAAAAATCCGAGCTTGCGGAGCTTAAACTCAGAAGACTTTACGAGCAGTACGGATACCAAAAATACAGAATGAATCAGTTTGAGGAGTACGCGTTTTATATTGAAAATAAGAACTTCCTTGGATGTGACAGCTTTATAACATTTAATGATAAGGATGGACATCTGATGGCGCTTAAGCCTGACGTTACGCTCAGTATGGTTAAAAATACAAGCGCTGACATGACAGGGTCAAAGAAGCTGTATTACAGCGAAAACATATTCCGTTTCATAAAAAACGCAGGTGAGTACCGTGAGCTTAATCAAACGGGACTTGAGTATATAGGAAAAATGGATATTTGCAGTACGGCAGAGATTGTAACACTTGCCGCAAAAAGTCTTGAGATAATCGACAAATCATATGTGCTTGCTATATCCCATATGGGAATGATATCCGGTCTGCTTGATGAAATAGAAAATAACTATGCGGCAAAGCAGAAAATACTTGACTGCATTTCGGAAAAGAATCCGCATGATATTCAGAAAGTCGGAAAAGAGTTCGGAATAAGCGAATACATACTTGCGCGTGTTCAAAAGCTCATCTCGGTGAACTGCGGTCTGAAAGAGGCGGCGGACATTCTCGGAGAGCTTGTGTGCAATAAAGCGACAGAGGAAGCTGCAAACGAAATTAAAGCCATATCGGAAATATTGGACGGCAGCGCTTATGCTGAAAATATCCGTGTCGATTTTTCGACAGTCAGTGATACACAGTATTATAACGGAATCCTTTTCAGCGGTTATATTGAGGGTGTTGCGTCTGCTGTGGTTGTTGGCGGAAGATATGACAATCTTTTGCAGAAAATGAATAAAGGTAATTTACAGGCAATGGGATTTGCTGTAAACTTCTATGAGCTTGACAGATTTTTGAAAGAAAAATCAAACGATGGCGCGAGCGGTGTTGTTGCTGTCAGATACAGCAGCAAATGTGATATGAAAAATGTATACAGTATGACTGAAAAGCTGATTGGTGAAGGTAAAAAAGTTATTTCCTGCACAGAGCTTCCGGAAAATACCGTATTTGAAGAAATAATTGATCTTTATAAAGCAGAGGAGGAGTCAAAATGATAAATGTAGCGCTTCCGAAAGGAAGAATTGGCGATAAAGTCAGAAAGATATTCTCTTCGATAGGCTATGAGTGTGAAGAACCGGCTAAAGACGACAGAAGACTTGTTATTGAAAACGCAGACGGAACTATAAGATATTTTCTTGTAAAACCGTCAGATGTAGGTGTGTATGTTGAAAAAGGTGCGGCTGATATAGGCGTTTTAGGAAAAGACACCATTACTGAAACAAATCCTGATGTCTACGAGCTTGCTGACCTCGGCATAGGTAAATGCAGAATGTGCGTATGTGCAAAGAACGGATGGAAAGATGACCCGGATTCTGTTCTGCGTGTGGCGACAAAGTATCCTAATATCGCAAAGGAATACTATAACGGAATTAACAGACAGATTGAGATTATAAAACTCAACGGTTCAATCGAACTTGCACCCATATTGGGACTTTCCGATGTAATTGTAGATATTGTCGAAACAGGTACAACGCTTCGTGAAAACAATCTTCACCCGGAAACACCTATTCTGGACATAAGCGCAAGACTTATCGCAAATAAGAGCAGTTACAGATTCAAGTATGAAGAAATAGAAAAAATATCTGATAAAATAAAGGAGCTGAACGGATTATGATACGCATATTCAATACCGGCGATGTAGCAATCGAAGATATTTTAAAACGTGAAAATACATCATATGATGAGGCGGACAAAATTGCCGCGGAAATAATAGAAAATGTAAAG
>JAFTXL010000025.1 GCA_017464985.1 Clostridia bacterium
CTGATTGCAATAGACGACCCTTACAATACCTACCTTTACGAGGGATTGCCTCCAGGACCTATATGCAGCCCGAGCATTTCGTCAATAGAAGCTATTCTTTATTATGAAGAGCATGATTATTATTTTTATGTGGTTTCAAAAGATAATCCTAAATCTCATGTATTCTCTTCAACATCTGAAGAGCATTTATATGCAGTAGAAGAAAATATGTCATAAGGTACGGTTATGAATGAATATATTAAATCTTTACTGGAAGAAGAGAATTTTCTGTGCGAACTCAGAGCTGCTGCTGAGGCTGACAATGTGCCTATTTTAAGGTCTGATGCGGCTGCTTTTCTGAAAACAGTTGTTGCGTCCAAGGCACCGGATAGAATTTTGGAGGCAGGTACTGCTGTCGGTTATTCGTCGCTTTTGATGGCATACGCATGCACCGACAAAAACGGTGTATGTAATGTTCACATTGATACTGTTGAGCTCGATTTGGATACGGTACAGGCTGCAAAGAGGAATATAAAGAAGGCAGGATATGAAAATAATATTCGCGTTATACCGGGCGATGCCGCTGAGGTGTTTTCGTGTATCGGCGGTCAGGAGGTTTATGATTTGATTTTTATCGACAGTGCAAAGAGTCAGTATATAGAGATGTATGACGATATAAAAAGACTTCTTGCTCCAGGTGGAATCGTTATTTGTGACAATGTGATATTTTACGGCAAAATATATGAAAAGCCGGAAGATGCTCCGCATAAACACCGTACTATAATTGCGAATCTGCGTGCTTTCTTGGAAAAGCTTACATCGGACGAAGATTACAGTACATGTATACTTGAAACAGGTGACGGTATGACGTTTTCTGTAAAACGAAAGGAAGAATAAAATGATTATAAAAAAGCCGGAGCTTTTAGCTCCTGCCGGTAATTTTACAAAATTAAAAACAGCCTTTGCGTTCGGTGCAGACGCAGTTTACATAGGTGGAGAATATTTCAGCCTCCGTGCGCAGGCCGACAATTTTACAATGGATGAAATTAATGATGCCGTTGCACTGGCAAACAAACTGAATAAAAAAATATTTGTAACAATGAACATAATATCCCGTGATCAGGATATTGAGCCGATTATAAAGTATGCAAAGGAATTAGAAGAGATAGGTGTACATGGAGTAATAATTGCAGATATAGGTACGTTTATGGCTGTAAGAGAAGCATGCCCGAGTTTAAAAATTCACGTGAGTACACAGGCGAATAATTTAAATTGGCGTACATGTAATTTTTGGTTTGAAAACGGTGCCGAAAGAATAAATCTTGCCCGCGAACTGTCGATAGAAGAGATTTCGTCAATCAACAGCAATTTATTGAAAATGCATCCTGAACTTGCGGAACGTGATGAAGCAACACCGTATCTCGAAGCGTTTGTACACGGAGCTATGTGTATGTCGTTTTCAGGACGGTGTATGCTCAGTGATTATCTTACCGGCAGATCTTCAAACAGAGGTGACTGCGCGCAGCCCTGCCGCTGGAACTATCACATTGCGGAGGAAAAACGTCCCGGTGAGTATATGCCGATTGAGGAAAATGACCGCGGTACATTTATATTTAATTCCAAAGATTTATGTATGATAAAGTATCTTCCTGAACTTATTAAAGCAGGTGTCGGAAGTCTTAAAATAGAAGGCCGCATGAAGAGTGAATTTTACACAGCGGTTACAACCCGTGCGTACAGACGCGCAATTGACGAATGCTGCAAGGATATTGATTCATACAGCGATAACATCGCGCTGCTTGATGAATTGATGAAAGAGCTTTGTTCTGTAAGCCACCGTGACTACAGTACAGGTTTTTACCTCGGAAAAAGAGGCGAGCAGATATTTTCATCGTCTTCGTATAGCCGTGACAGCGATTTTACAGGTGTTGTAATATCATCTGAGACGATTTCCGGTAATGAACTTTATGAAACGGTATTTTGCCTTAAAGGCGCGTTTAACACAGGAGATGAGCTCGAATTTCTGATACCGGGAGAAAGTGAAAATAAAAAAATTACGGTAGAAAAAATGCGGAACGCAAAAGGTGAGTATATTGAAAGAGCTGCGAATGCAATGATGGAAGTAACTGTAGAAACACCTTTTTATGCTGAAGTGGGGACTGTAATACGCAAATGGAAATAAAATAATCAGATGGTAATCGTCCACAAATTGGACATGCTTTTTTATAAGCGATTTCACTGGTGCAATAAAAGCTGCTTGAGTAAAAGCAGCTTTTATTGCGTTTATTTTCTTTTAAATAACTTATCTAATTTACTTCGTATAGCTTTTTTCTGTTCTGCTTCTTCGTTAATACTGTCTTCGAATAATGTGAATCGCTGTTTTCCGTCAACAGTTTCCAATAAAAAAATCAATCCCTCGTGTATTTCAAAAGGAAATTCGCAAACATTGAATTTCTGCTCTGATACAGATGTATCATGTGATTCGCATACGGCAATGTCGTTTTCAATTCTGTCAATTACATATTTCATTTATAAAATCTCC
>JAFTXL010000026.1 GCA_017464985.1 Clostridia bacterium
AGTATTTATTTAATATTATTTAAATATTTTATTTAATAGCGGCGAGGTTTTAGCCTCGCCTTTTTCGTTCAAATAATTTTCTGATTTTTTGTCATTATATTTCGGAGGTAATCATATGAATGTTTATGATTTAGTTACCTGACGGCAGTACCGTAGAAGAAATTGAGGAAAAGTTGCTTGGCAATACATGCGGCAGGCGTCCGACTTCCTGTACAGACCAGCTTGCAAAAGCTGTAAGAAAAGCGTATAACGAGTGTATAAGCAGTAATTAGAAAAGAGGTACACTGTGGATATTCAAGTGAGATATTATACGCGCTCAGGTAATACACAGAAGCTTGCAGAGGCAATTGCTGCCGCCGTCGGAGCTACTGCAGAGAACATTGAAATTCCTCTCAAGGAAAAAGCAGATATTTTGTTTCTCGGGTGTTCTTATTACGCGTTTGATGTAGATGAGGCGGTAAAGAAATTTGTTTTAGAAAATAAAGAAAAAATAGGGAAGATTTTTTGCTTCGGCACGTCTGCCATGATGAAATCTACCCGTAAACCGATGAAGAAAGTTGCGGATGAAGCAGGCGTGTATCTTGCTTCGGATGAATTTCATTGCCGTGGCTCTTTTTGGAAGGTACACAAGGGTCGTCCAAATGAAGCAGATTTGAAAAGTGCTGCTGAGTTTGCCAAAAAGGTGCTTAAAGGCCTTGAAGCAAAAGGATATGTCAGACGCTGCCGTTCTTCGGAGGATGAACGTGTACTTATGGTGGAAATAACAGAAAACGGAGAGAAATTAAAGGAGCAGGCAGTAGATATCCCCGAAAAAGTTGCCGGGTGATTATCATATATAGAAATCAGTTTTAAAATAAAAAAATCTGTGTTATCATTTACAAATCATCACACAGTAACGGAGACGCATGAGATGGCTGCTATGAATACAGATTTATCACGTATAAAAATAGAAAAAGTGACTGTTAATAAGGAGCAAAAAAGCTTCCTTGCGGAGATTTCATGCGATGAATTTGTAATATACAGAGACATTGCCGCTGTACGTGAAAAACTGTGCGATGCTCTCAAATGCGACCGTGTTGAAGTGGCTTTTAAATGTAATGAGGCATTTGAGAGCATAGCGGCGGTGCCCGCTCGCCTTAAAGTGCTATGGGCGAGCGTCCTGCAGTATGTGCAGGAAAAGCATGTCGGAATGTGGGCTATTTTAAAAAACAGCACAGCTGTTTATGAAGAGGATATGTTTAAGATATCGATTCCCGGAAGGCTTTCTGCGACACTTTACTCTATGAAAGCAGATGCGTGTATTGATGAGTATATATACGGGATATGGGGTATTCACAGACGTTTTGAGTTTATAGAAAACGGAGGCGCATCACCAAAAAATGCGCCTAAAAAAGACGACAGTGAAGTTGTTGTAGTTGAGTTTTCGGCAGAAGAATATAACAAAGCTGTTGCGGAAAACAGAACCGCATCAAAATCTCAGAATGATTATTCGGGAGGATATGACAAAGTATACGGCGGTCAGGGCTCAAAACCTGTACGCAGAGCAGAGGAATACAAAGGAAAGGGTTCAAGACCTGTTCGCAGACCCGAGGAATATAAAGGAAAAGGTTCAAGAAAGAAAAGAATCCTTACACCGCCTGAGGGTGAGGAGCTTAAAAAGGATCAGAACGGATGCGATATCATCATGGGCGGCCCGATTACAGACAGAATCACAAAGATGAAAGATATAACAGCTGATTCCGGTTATGTTGCCGTGCAGGGAAGCGTATTCAAATTCGAGGAAAAACAGATACCGAGCGGTTCATACATAATAGCTGTAAGTATGACAGACGGTTCGTATTCTATCTGTGTTAAATTTTTCATTGACCCTGAGGATCTGCCTTTTGTAAAAGGCAAATTTAAAAACGGTAAATGTTTCAAAGTTTACGGCGACGCAAGTGACGACAGATTTTCGCGTGAGCTTGTAATACGCGCAAACAGTATAATTGAGTATAAGCCTGAGATTCGTATGGATAGAGCTGAGGTAAAACGTGTGGAGCTTCATCTGCATACAAATATGAGCGCGCAGGATGCTTTGACACGTCCAAAAGACCTTGTCGATACTTTGGGTAAGTGGGGACATAAAGCGGTTGCGATAACCGACCACGGTGTCGTGCAGGCATACCCTGATATGTTTAATTCGGTTAAGTGGAGCAAGAGTGACCTTAAACTGCTGTATGGAATTGAGTGCTACCTCACCGATCAGCCGGGAGAAGTGACTAAAGAAGAAGCAAAGAAAATTCCGAGATGGCACTGCATAATACTAGTAAAAAATCTTGTCGGACTTAAAAATCTTTATAAGCTTATTTCAAAATCGAATCTGAACTACTACTATAAAAGACCTCTTATGCCGCGATTTGAGATCGAGGCGATGAGAGAAGGGCTCATTATAGGCAGCGCATGTTCGGAGGGAGAGCTGTACGATGCTGTTCTGAAAGGCGAGAGCGAAGAGAAACTATTGCAGATGGCATCTTTTTACGATTATCTTGAAATACAGCCGACAGATAATAATCAGTACCTTATCAGAAAAGGTGAAGTGGCAAGTACATGGGAGCTTCGTGAGATAAATAAAAAGATTATTGAACTCGGCGACAAACTTGGCAAAATGACGGTTGCGACATGTGACGTACATTTTCTTAATCCCGAGGATGCTATATACAGAAACGTAATGCAGAGCGCAATGGGATTTGATGACGCTGATATGCAGCCGCCGCTGTATCTTCGTACAACGGAGGAAATGCTTGCTGAATTTGATTATTTAGGCGACAGAGCATATGAAATAGTTGTTGAAAATACAAATAAGATTGCGGACATGATAGAGAGCATCAGACCTGTGCCGGACGGATTCTTTCCTCCGGTAATCGAAGGCTCTGATGAAAAGATAAGACAGAGTTCTTATGAAAAGGCGAGAGAGACATACGGACCTAATGTTCCTGATTTTGTTATGGCAAGACTTGACCGAGAGCTTGACGCGATAATCGGTAACGGATATTCAATCATGTACCTTACCGCAAAGGAGCTTGTTGCGGAGTCTGCGAGAAACGGTTATTCGGTTGGTTCGCGAGGTTCGGTAGGTTCGTCGCTTGCAGCGTACATGTCAGGTATCACAGAGGTTAACTCGCTTGAGCCGCATTACAGATGTCCCAAGTGTTTCTATAATGAATTTTTCCTGCATCAGGAATACGAAAACGGTTGGGACATGCCTAAAAAAGACTGCCCGAATTGCGGTGAGCCGCTTATCCGTGACGGATTTGATATTCCGTTTGAAACATTCCTTGGTTTTGACGGTGATAAAGTTCCTGATATCGACCTGAACTTTGCGTCAGACGACCAGCCGAATGCACACAGATATACTGCTGTGCTTTTCGGAGAGGATTACGTGTTCCGAGCAGGAACGATATCGGGTTTGGCTGAGAAAAACGCGAGAGGTTATGTGCTTAAATATCTTGAGCGGCATGAAATGACTGCGTCTGAGACGGAGATAAGCAGGCTTGCGAGTGGCTTTATCGGTGTAAGAAAGACAACAGGACAGCATCCGGGAGGAATCATGGTAATTCCAAAAGACCATGATATATATGATTTCACCCCGATACAGCATCCTGCCGATGACCCCAATTCTGATACAATCACAACACACTTTGATTACCATTTTCTGCACGATAATATTCTGAAACTCGATATACTCGGACACGATGGTCCTGCGATGCTTAAATATCTTGAGGACTTCACCGGAATAAAGAGCTCTACAATAGATATCGGAGATGAAAAAGTGCTGTCGCTTTTCAGCGGTGTGGATGCGCTGAATATGGATATGAAAGAACTGCGAATACCTATTGAGTTTGGTACACTCGGTATTCCTGAGTTCGGAACAGGATTTGCTATGGGCATGCTTAAAGATACAATGCCGACAAGTGTTTCGGAACTTGTGCGAATTGCGGGACTTTCACACGGTACGGATGTGTGGCTCGGCAATGCGCAGGATCTTATAAAAAACGGTACTTGTACACTTTCGGAGGCGATATGCTGCCGTGACGATATCATGCTGTTTCTTATCAAAATGGGTATGGATAAAAAACAATCATTTGTTATCATGGAACAGGTTCGTAAGGGTAAAGGTCTTAAGCCTGAACAGGTGGAAGATATGCTGGAACATGATGTTCCTGAATGGTACATAGACTCATGTAAAAAGATTAAATATATGTTCCCTCGCGCCCATGCTGTTGCGTATGTAATGCTTTCTCTTAGAATCGCATGGTACAAAGTGTATTATCCGCTTGCGTATTATGCTACGAGGTTTACACTCAAAGTAGACGATTTTGATGCTGCGAATATGATTCACGGTGTCGATAAAGCTTTTATGTGCATGACGGAAATGAAAAAGAACAATGCTACAGGAAAAGAGGAACGCCAGCTTATAATATATGAGCAGCTCATGGAACTGTATGCACGTGGAGTTAAGTTCCTGCCTGTTGATTTGTACAAATCGGAAGCAATAAAATTTGTGCCTGAGGGCGATGCTATAAGACCGCCGTTCAGCTCCTTGCAGGGTGTGGGAGTAAATGCCGCGGAGAGCATCGTAACTGCGCGTAATGACGGAAAAGGTGAATTTATTTCTGTGGAGGATTTGCGTGCTAGAGCAGGTCTTAATAAAGCCGTAATTGAGACATTGAGAGAAGAAGGCTGTCTTGACGGTATTCCGGAGGACGACAGGATATCACTGTTTGATTTAGGAATGATATGATGGTTGATTTTTAATAATGGATTGCGGCGCAGGGCTGTTTTCCTTAATAATCAACATTAAAGTAAAAACAGCCCTGCGCCGCAAGTAACGGAGGAGAAATTATGCTGAGTAAAAAAGTTGAATTTGCAAAAGCTGTTCCCGTATGGGCTGACGGCTTAGAAAAAGAGATGAATATAAGTGTACTTTTTTGCGGAAATGTACATTTGACAGCAGCCTGCGAACATAACTCAGACGCTGTTCTTAGAGTTACCGGAAGCAGCGCGTATTTTATCAGAATCAACGGTGATTTTTTTGCGACAGGTCCCGCAAGAGCGGGCCACGGACATTACCGTGTAGATAAATTGCCTATAGGCGAATTGCTTAAAAGTGGAGACAATAAAATAGAAATTCTTGTTGCTGGCTATAATTCAAACAGTTTCTATTGGCTTGACCAACCCTCATTTCTCTGTGCTGAGATTATAGCCCGGGGGACGCCCGTGCTGTGGACTGCACAGAGTGATAATGCGGCAGACGGCTCTGCCATATTCAAGGCATATATCTATAATGAAAGAACTGTAAAGGTGCAAAGATATTCTTTCCAGAGAAATTTTGCCGAGGTGTATGATTTTTCGAATAAGACAGACTTTACAAATCCCGTGAAGCTGATAAATGCCGAAGCGGAAAAAAAAGTATTTATAGAACGCGGAATTTTTTATCCTAAATACGAAAAACAACACGTGGAATCTGTAGTTTGCAGCGGAAAGGTATCATTTTCGGAAAAAGAAAGTTATTATTCTGACAGAGCAATCG
>JAFTXL010000027.1 GCA_017464985.1 Clostridia bacterium
AAGTGAAAGACTAATTTCTACATCTTTTGAAGTGGAAGTTTGAGTAACACTAAATTCCACTTTGACCCCGGGCGTGTGGAATTTAACTTTTCAATTCTCAAGCCGCTTTTTCTTTTTCTTTCTGCATATTTTTTGCTTGACCGTTTCGTTTATTGGTGGTAGAATATGTGATGTTGTGTGATGCAATGCAGCGAGATGTGGCTCAGTTTGGTAGAGCGCTGCGTTCGGGACGCAGAAGCCGCAGGTTCAAATCCTGTCATCTCGATTTCTAAAGAGAAGGATCATAACATGAATGTGTTATGATCTTTTTTTGATGTAAATTTAAATTATAAATGTTTTTATATGTTCTGCCTAAAATATAATGAACCAATACATTTTGACAATTAGCTAATTTTATTATCATTTCTTTAGGTATATCCAGTTCCCCTTTTCATAGCTGCTATATACTCGCTGGCTGCATGATAGAATCACGCCCATTTTCTTTTGAGTTAAATTATACATCACACAGCAATCCAAAGCACCAGAATCACTTTAAGCTAAAGCATCACGTCTCCCCCGGCATAGCCGGGGGTTTATTTGCTTACACCAATTAAATCCTCAGGCGATGTGTTCGTCTGAGGATTTAATTTTCTGACACAAATTTACTCACATATTCGTGCATTTCTTTTTTTGACTTAACCAAATGTGTGCCGGCTATTATTTCATGTTTTTTGTTATCACTTAGCATTGCAAATTTTTGCATAGCTTCAGGATTTTGAGCCAAAGCCATTGAAAACCCTATCGGCATTTCATCACGCATCATTATTTTATACCTCCAAGAAATATTTGTAATAGTATTTTGCCTCTGTTCTTACAGGCTATGCATACCATCTTCTCATAAGAATACCTTAATTATGTATGCATAATCATAGTTATATTCCGCCGGCTAATGACTTGAATGAAATTCTCAAGCAAGGCGAATACTAATGAAAGAAAGGAGTTATGTATATGTCTGAAGGAAAAAAAAGCAAACAAAAACAAAATCTGAAATCTAAGGATAAAAAGCATGTAAGTCCCAGTGACATACAGGGAAAAATTGAAGTTCCGGATACGCGTGAACGCAGAGACGGTCCGGGCGGTAATTAATACAAAAACATCATTGTAAACCAACTCCAAGAGTCGGATTACAATGGTGTTTCTTTTTCTGTCTATCTATTAAAAGACGGCGCTGCAGTATCGTTATTTGCAAAAGCATTAGGACCGGGATCAGAAAGTGAAAAATACATATGCGCCGCTTTAGTTGTTCCAAAGTCTTTATTGGAGCCGCTGTTTTGCACTTTATTGAATGCATCACGGAACATCTGATTATGAGCTTCTTCGCGATTAAGAAGAAAATCAATGGTTTCTCTTACTTTTTTATCTTCGATTTGGCGATAAAGATATTCATAAACTACTTTTGCACGCTGTTCAGAAGCAATATTACTGAGTAAGTCGGCACACAAATCTCCGGTTACGGTAACGTAATCTGCCGTCCATGAATAACCCGATGAATTTATAAGTCCGGGATTGAGTCCCAGAATAACACGGGACTGTACTTCTCCGGCCTGTACCTTAGTTGCATCAACATCATGTCCGTTCAAGAGGTTGATGGTCTGTGCTACCATTTCCATGTGACCGAGTTCTTCAGCAGCTATATCTAAAAATAAATCCTTAATTTCCGGATCTTTGATGTGTGGGTTGGGCCTTTCAACTTCTACAGGATGAAATAACATTTTTTCATGTTTAAACAAAATTTCTCTGCATCTAAAAACGTGTGATTTTTTTAAATTCACACACTTTTCTCGAATAATCTCACACAAATTCCCTGAAAACCTCATTCGCAAAATCCAGACCTTTTTCCGTAAGGCAATAATTTATGCCCGGATTCTCTGATATCAGCTCTTTCTCTGATAAATCCGACAGAACATCGCGGTATACGTCTTTATAATCACGTCCAAAAAGGCTCTTAAATCCATTTTTTGATGGGCCCGTCATCATTCTGAAGCCGAGCATCATAAACTCGTCCATGCGCTCTTTTTTTGTCAATATGATATCCTCTGAAATTTCATTTACTCCGTCTGTATACGCATGAAAATCATTCGTATTGCTGAATCTTCTGCCGTCAATCAAAGACGCGGCTCCAAGACCCATTCCGAGATAATTACCGCATACCCAGTATCTTATATTATGAATACACTCACATCCGGGCTTTGCAAAATTAGATATCTCATACATATTATATCCGGATTGAGCAAGCATTTTTCGGCAGACAGTATACATTTCCCTGTCATCTTCATCTGACGGATCTTCCACTTCACCCTTTTCAATTAAATAATCAAGTCTTGTTTCAGGCTCAATTATGAGGCTGTAGGCAGATATATGCTCGGGAGAAAGTGATATTATTTCGTTTAACGTATCTTTAAATTGGGACACTGTTTGACCGGGTATACCGAAAATAATATCAGTGTTTATATTGTTGAAACCTACACGCCTTGCATTTTCAAATGCCGATAAAAAATCCTCGCGTGTGTGGATCCGTCCTAAGAATCTGAGCAGATTATTATCAAGAGACTGGACGCCGAAGCTGATACGGTTTACACCGGCTGCTTTGTATATATGAAAGTCGCTTTCAGAAACAGTGCCCGGGTTCATCTCAACAGTAAATTCAGCATCAGACGCAACATTAAAATGCCGAAAAATATTATCAATCATTTCCGCAATGCGTTTCGCACCTGCATATGACGGAGTTCCGCCGCCGATAAAAACCGAGCGCACTGCAGCATCTCCGTAAAGTGCGCCATTATTACGTATTTCATTATTTAACTGATTAAAATACGCATCAAAATACGATTCCCTGCCCGAAAAGGACAGGAAATCACAATAAATGCATTTTGCCGCACAAAACGGTATATGAATATATAAAGCTAAATCACGTGTCAAGTTTGAGAACACTTAAAAAGGCCTCCTGAGGTACTTCTACGCTGCCGAATTGACGCATACGTTTTTTACCCTCTTTTTGTTTTTCAAGAAGTTTCTTTTTACGGGTGATATCACCACCGTAGCATTTCGCAAGAACATCCTTGCGGTATGCCCGTACTGTTTCGCGCGCAATGACCTTTCCTCCGATACACGCCTGAATCGGGACCTCGAACTGATGTCTCGGAATTGTCTCCTTAAGCTTCTCCGCAATCCTGCGGCCTCTTGAATATGCCTTGTCCGCATGGACAATAAACGACAGAGCGTCAACAATTTCATTATTCAGCATTATATCAAGCTTCACAAGGTTTGACTTCTTATATCCCGTAAGCTCGTAGTCAAGCGACGCATATCCTCTTGTTCTTGATTTAAGAGAATCAAAATAATCGTATATCACTTCATTGAGCGGAATATCATATGTCAGCACAACACGCTTATCATCAATGTAATCCATATTTATGAATACGCCGCGTCTTTCATTTGACAGATCCATTATATTTCCCACATACTCTGTAGGCGTCATAATAGAAGCCTTTACCATAGGCTCCTCAATATAATCAATCTCTGCCGGATTCGGCATATTCGTAGGATTGTCAAGCTCAATAATCTCGCCGTTTGTCTTATGCACATAGTAAATAACGCTCGGAGTAGTTGCGATAAGGTCGATATTATACTCTCTTGAAAGTCTCTCCTGTATAATTTCAAGGTGCAGAAGTCCCAAGAATCCGCATCTGAAACCAAAGCCTAAAGCCTGTGAAGTTTCAGGTTCAAATTCAAGCGCCGCGTCGTTTAGTTTTAGTTTAAACAGAGCATCTCGCAAATCCTCATAATCTCCGCCGTCAACAGGATATATACCGCAGAATACCATAGGCTGAACTTCTTTGTATCCCGGAAGAGCTTCCTTTGCCGGCTCTGCCGCCGAAGTCACGGTATCACCTACCTTTGCGTCCTGTATTTCTTTAATACTTGCCGCAATGTAACCTACCTCACCTGCATAAAGCTTATCTGCCGGAGCAAATGCACCAGGTTTAAGCCAGCCGAGTTCTGTAATCACATATTCGGCATTTGTTGACATAAGTTTAATTGTATCTCCTTTTTTTACGCTTCCGTCTACTACTCTGACATATATTACAACGCCTTTATAAGCATCATAGTACGAGTCAAATATAAGCGCTTTAAGCGGTGCATCAGGATTTCCTGACGGCGCAGGAATATTTGATGCAACAGCCTCAAGTACATCTTCAATTCCTATTCCAACCTTTGCCGAAATAAGCGGAGCATCTTCTGCAGGAAGTCCTATAACATCTTCTATCTCTTTCTTTACAACATCGGGCTGCGCTGACGGTAAATCAATTTTATTTATAACAGGAACTACTTCCAAATTATTATCAACTGCCTGATACACATTGGCAAGAGTCTGCGCCTCAATACCCTGAGCCGCATCAACAACCAGAATAGCGCCCTCGCACGCTGCAAGAGCTCTTGATACTTCGTAATTAAAGTCAACATGTCCGGGCGTGTCAATAAGGTTGTACACATACTCTTTTCCGTCTTTTGCCTTATAGTTAAGACGCACTGACTGAGCTTTAATCGTAATACCGCGCTCACGCTCCAGGTCCATGTTGTCAAGAACCTGTTCTTCCATTTCCCTTTTTGTCAGAACTCCTGTCAGTTCCAGAATCCTATCGGCAAGAGTCGATTTTCCGTGGTCGATATGCGCTATTATACAGAAGTTTCTTATATTAGATTGTTTATCATTTGAATTATCCATAAATCTCTCCCAACGCCTCCGCAAAAACTTCTGCCGTATTTTCAGCTTCCCCGACATAGTTTCCGCTGAAGCCTATCTCTATAAGCAATCCTTTATTTGCATATTCTGAAAGATAGGTATCTTTTCTCAATGACATTCCCTTTGTTATACCGGGGACCTTTTCTTCCATTTTCTCAATAATGAGCATAGCAAGCTTTACATTTGACTCCCAGTTATCATTGGCTTCGTTACAGTCACTTCCCATTACAAACATAATAGGAGCGTAATCTTTTCCGTTATATGAAATGCTGGGACCGTATTTTGCACCGTCAAGCTCTGTGCTGTCACGGTGAATATCTATTGCGACATCAATGGTAGGAGCCTCGCTGAGCTGTGTCTGCAGCAGTTTTTCAGAAGCAGTATATGCGTCATTATAGCTCTCGTCATTCTTCGTAGTATTATTGATTATGCTGACACCGTACTTATTTTTCAAAATATCTTCAATCTTATTACCGCACGCTACAACATTTTTAGCTGCGTCATCTGTAGATGTGCTTCTCAAAGCATATTTATCCTCTTCTGTTACACAATATCCCTCTGATGTATGAGTGTAGTACAACAGAACAGCCGGTGAATCATCTTCATATA
>JAFTXL010000028.1 GCA_017464985.1 Clostridia bacterium
CCTGTTATCTTTATGGGTACTGTCCGTGAAAATATAACATACGGACTTGAAAACGTAAATGAAGAATTTTTAAATGAGGTTATCTGCTCGGCTAATTTGGAAGAACTGGTCGCATCTCTGCCTGACGGTCTTGACACAATTATAACCGAACACGGCAAGAATCTTTCAGGAGGACAGCGCCAGCGTGTTTCAATCGCGCGCGCATTTATCCGTAACCCCAAAATACTTATTCTTGACGAAGCTACATCCGCTCTTGATACCATTTCGGAAAGAAAAATACAGGACAGCGTTGACAAACTTGTAAAAAACAGAACCACACTTATCGTTGCTCATCGTCTTTCTACAATAAGAAGCGCAGACAAAATCGCCGTTATAGGTGACGGAGGTTTGCTTGAATTCGGAACATACGATGAACTTATGTCAAAGCAAGGCGAATTTTTCAAATTAATATCATTACAGAATTAATCGAAAGGAAGTACATTTATGAAAGCATTATTTATTGGAGGAACAGGTACCATCAGCATGGCAATAACCAATCAGCTTGCACAGGATCCCAGCTGGGAGCTGTATCTTCTGAACAGAGGCACTCGCTCGGATATAGTTCCTAAGGGTGTGAAAGTTATTACGGGAGACATTAATAATGAAGCTGATTCAGCAGAACTGCTCAAAGACATGCAATTTGACTGTGTATGCGATTTCATCGGTTTTGTTCCCTCACAGCTTGAAAGAGATTACCGCCTTTTTAAAGATAAAACAAAGCAGTTTATGTTCATCAGTTCCGCTTCTGCATATCAGAAACCTTTAAGCGATTATAAAATCACCGAAAGCACCCCTCTTTCAAATCCATATTGGGAATATTCCCGCAACAAAATTGCCTGCGAAGAATGCCTTATGAAAATGTACCGCGAAAATGGTTTTCCTGTTACAATAATTCGCCCCAGCCACACCTATGACGAAAGAAATATTCCTGTAGGGGCTCACGGAAACAACGGCAGCTGGCAGGTGATCAAGCGTATGCTTGACGGTAAACCTATACTTGTTCACGGAGACGGTTCATCACTTTGGACGGTAACCCATAATACCGATTTTGCCAAGGGATTCATAGGACTTATGGGAAATGTTCACGCCATAGGAGAAGCATATCATATTACATCAGATGAATCCCTCACATGGAATCAGATATATAAACTTACCGCAGACGCTCTTGGAGTGGAGTTCAAACCTTATTATGTGCCCTCTGATTTTCTTCACGCTGTAAGCAATTACGATTATCGCGGAGGGCTTATAGGAGATAAAGCAAATTCTGTTGTTTTTGATAACAGCAAGCTTAAAAGAGCCGTACCCGGATTCTGCGCATCTGTACGATTTGATATGGGTGTAAAAAAAGCAGTTGAATACATTCTCTCACACAAGGAATGTCAGCAGCCCGACGAAGACTTTGACGTTTGGTGCGATAAAGTCATTGAAGCAATGGAAAATGCAAAGAAAGCAATAACAGGTTAAAATTTCGGTGCAGGATATATTGTCCTGCACCGATTTATAATTCAGTTAGTCACAATATATTTCTGTCTTGACAATATAATACAATTACTGTAAAATAATCATGTAATCTTACTTAATCATACGGCATATGCCAAAGCTTTTAAGGAGAACGGAAATGAAAGAATATTATCAGGTTGCAGACAGTAAAAAAATACGCGTAATAATTGATACCGATGCTGCATGTGAAGCGGATGATCAATATGCGATAGCACATGCACTTATGACGCAGAAATTTATAGTTAAAGGTATTACTTCAGAACATTTTGCCTGCGATAATTCCGAACAGTTAAGCTATGATGAGATAAAGAATCTTCTCAGACTTATGAATCGGGAAAAAACAGCAGTTTATCACGGTGCTCAGGAACCGCTTTCGGATACTGTCAATTTTACATGTACGGAAGCGTCTGAATTTATAATAAATGAAGCTATGGCAGAAAGCGAATATCCTTTATTCGTACTTTGTCAGGGTGCTGTAACAAATGTTGCCTGTGCTCTTCTCAAACGCCCTGAAATAGCAGATAAAATGACCGTTATAAGCATTATCGGAGGAGAGTATCCGAACGGCGGAGGAGAATTCAATCTTCATAACGATTATATTGCCGCAAATGTCCTTTTTGCATCGGGCACAGAACTTTGGCAGGTTCCTATAAACTGCTACTCTCGCATGCGCGTAAGTTATGCCGAGCTTCAGGAAAAAGTACGTCCCTGCGGCGATATAGGAAGATATCTTTTTGATGAAATGCAAAGCTACGGAACTTCTGAAAAAGCAGGCTGGACAATGGGCGAAAGCTGGGCCTTAGGAGACTCTCCCGCAGTTGGTCTTGCCATGGATTTCTGTATCGGCAAATTTGAATCACGACCATCCCCGATAGCTGACGAAAACGGAAATTATATCGGCTTCAATAAAAACAATATCCGTGTGTACAGCGATATAGACAGCAGATGTATTCGTGAAGACATGTTCGCGAAGCTTAAATTCTTTTATGGTAATAAAACAGGTGTATAATTATGATTTTCGCAAATATCCTGCTGATGTTTTCCGTTTCATTGATAACGCTGTACAACATCAACCTTATGATCTCTGCCATAATCGGCATAAAAAGTCATATCCGTATAAATGCATTTCTTGTTTTATACATAATACTGTCTCTTTCCGACTCTGTTTTAAGGAATTTCAATATATCTCCACCGGTTAATATGCTGATGTATATACTATGGCTGTGTACTCTTATCGCCGAACTGCATTCAAATACAA
>JAFTXL010000029.1 GCA_017464985.1 Clostridia bacterium
AACTGTAAAATAGGAAACAACGTAATCGTATCTACCGGCACGCTGATAAAAGATGAAGATATCCCCGATAATTGTATAGTGTTCGGAAGATCTCCCGAGTTGATTATAAAGCGATATTCAGAAGACCATATGAAAAAAGCTTTTTCCGCGTTTTGGGATTTAGAGAAAATGATGTAGAGGTGACGATGATGACAAACGATAAACAATGGACTTCTGTCATAAAGCCGCGTACCGGTTGGTTTGAATTTAACTTTAAAGAACTGTTTAAATACAAGGATTTGATCTTTCTTTTTGTAAAGAGAAACTTTACTGCGCTTTATAAGCAGACAATACTCGGCCCGCTATGGGCGATAATACAGCCGTTTTTGACAACAGTTGTATTTACTTTGGTATTCGGTACAATTGCGGGTATGGATACAGGAGGCATTCCGTCATTTATTTTCTATATGTGCGGCAATATTGCCTGGGGATATTTTTCTTCGTGCTTCACATCTACAGCGAATACGTTTACCGGAAATGCGGCTATTTTCGGAAAAGTGTACTTCCCTAGAATGGTTCTGCCGATTTCTACTGTTATAACAAATCTTATTTCGTTTGCTATACAGTTTTTGTTCTTTATCTGTTTTTGGATATATTATTATTTTACTACATCGTCTATAAAGCCTAACTGGATGATATTGCTTATGCCTCTTATGCTTTTGCAGATGGCAATTTTAGGACTTGGTTTCGGAATCATTGTATCTTCTGTTACAACAAAATACAGAGATTTGTCAATGCTTGTATCTTTTGGTGTACAGCTTTGGATGTATGCGACACCTGTTGCGTATGCTACATCGCTTATAACTGAATCCGCTACGCTTTCAAAATGGATGTGGCTTTATATGTTAAATCCGATGACTCCTCTTATTGAGAGCTTCAGATACGCGTTCTTAGGTGTAGGTATGGTTGAGGTCAGTTATATTCTGATAAGCTGGGTCACTACATTCGTTGTTTTATTTGTAGGCTTGCTTCTGTTCAACCGTGTAGAAAAAAGCTTTATGGATACTGTGTGATTGGACGGTGATTAACATGGGAGATATAGCAGTAAGATTTGATGATGTTTATAAAGAGTACAGACTCGGCGCCATAGGCGGAGGCACTCTTCGCGGAGATTTGCAGAGCCTTATGGCAAGAATCCGCGGAAAAGAAGACCCTAATACGAAAATAGGCGCATCAAGTGATGTATATAAGAAAAACGAGAGATTTCTCGCGCTCAGAGGCATTACTTTTGATGTTCCGAAAGGCCGGGCTGTGGGAATAATCGGACATAACGGCGCCGGCAAATCAACTTTACTTAAATTGCTGTCACGTGTTACGGCACCTACAAAAGGAAATATTTATATTGACGGCAGAGTTGCTAGTATGCTTGAAGTAGGAACAGGTTTCCACGCGGAGCTTACCGGACGTGAGAATATATATTTAAACGGTGCTATCCTCGGCATGTCGAAAAATGAGATTAAATCTAAATTTGACGAAATTGTTGAGTTTGCCGAAATGGAAAAGTTTATAGATACTCCTGTAAAGAGATATTCAAGCGGTATGTATGTAAAGCTTGCTTTTGCTGTTGCGGCGCATCTTGATTCCGAAATTCTTGTAATGGATGAGGTTCTTGCGGTTGGAGATATGAAATTCCAGCAGAAGTGTCTTGGCAAAATGGGAGATGTTGCCGATAAAGAAGGAAGAACTGTTCTTTACGTAAGCCATAACATGAATACTATCAGACAGCTTTGTTCTTCATGTGTTGTTCTTGAAAAAGGACAGGTTATATACAATGGAGAAGTTGAGCCTGCAATAGATATGTATATGAAGAATACTGCCGTGGATTTGAGTGTATTTCAGGATATTTCCGAAAAGAGAATGAAACACCTTGTTCCCGAGGCAGAAACAAAACTTTTAAGTACCGAAATACTCGGTATGGATAAAGCTATTTTAGATCAGGGATCTAAAATGCGTATAAAAATCAGATGGAGATCGAAAAAAGGACGAAGCACAGATGCATTCCTGCGATTCCATGTGAAGTATACAGATGATACTCCTGTAGGTGTTTTTGTAAGTAAGCCTATAAAGCACTGCGTAGCAGGAGAAATACAGGAGCAGATATTTGAACTCGATACGTCTAATCTTCAGCTGGGCGTGTATAAAGTTATATTGATCATGTTTGAACAAAATGAATTTAAAACTTGTGCCGACATAGATGCAGTAGCTCCGGCTTTCTATTTTCAGGTGCTTCCGAATGATAACATTATCTGGAATCCGAGGGGCTGGGGTCATGTTCAGTTTGATGATGCGATAGCTTTGGAGGACTAATTATGGTTAAGGACATTCTCGAAAAAAGAGATGATTTACGTAAATATTTGTATATCAGAAGTTTTCTTATTACAAATGATGATTTTTCAGTAACTGATGAGTTCCCTTTCTATGGCAACTGGAATCAGGAAAAAGTCGGAAATTATAATTTCTGTACACAGAAGCTTCAGAAATTTTATCATGTTGAGCGCGGCGACAAAGTTTTCTTTATGATTGGACACGCGTATAATCCGTTTACAATGGACTGCGAGGAAAACGTAATTCTTGAGAAAATTTCGTTGGCATTTGATGAAAGCAAAGAAAAGTACTTGGAGATTATAAATCAGCTTACAGGTATTTTCATATTGGGATATGCAAAAGGAGATTTCATAGAGTTTCTTCTTGATGCATCGGGAATGCAGTACGGCTGTTACGGTGTGTTTAACGGTAAGCTTTACATAACATCGAATATGCAGCTGCTTGACGATATTCATCATCTCAATGTTGATCCTTATATAGAGAAATTGATAAATTACCGCTGGTACAGATATGTATTCGGCAACTATTTTGCAGGAGATCTCACACGTTTTAGAGAGGTGAAGCGTGTAATTCCCAATACTTACATCACCTTTGACGGCAAAGCTGTATCTATAACAAGATTTTACCCTAATAAAGAAATTGCAATGTGTAAAAATGAGCAGGAGTACAGAGATGTTATAGAAAAAGCTGCTGAGCTTATGAAGAACAACATGAAGCTCATTTCAAAAAAATGGGACAGAGCGGCTATATCACTCAGCGGCGGCGTTGACAGCAATACTACACTCGCCGCGGCAAATGGCCTTTATGATAAATTTACATCATTCAGCTATGTTGCGATAAAGGCAGAGGCTGCAGATGTTGATGCTGCTAAAGTAATAAGTGATGCTGTCGGTATCGAGCATAAGACGGTGCAGGTACCGGAAAATAATGATGATATAAAGGATTACGATTTATACAAGGCAATCCTTTGGCACAATGACGCATATATCGGCAGATTGAAAGACAACGATGTCCGTAAAAAGATTACGCTTATGCTTTCTGATGTATGTGATATTGAAGTTAAATCATGGATTTCAGAGACAATACGTGCGTATGCGTACAAGTATTACGGCCGCAAAAAGATGCCGAAAAACATGAAACCGCGTAATTATACAGCCCTTTATAAGATGTTCTTCTTAAACAGAAGCCTTGTACACAAGACTGATAAAGCTTTTGCAAAGTATATAAAAGATACAAAACTTAAAGAAAATTTGTATAACTATGATGAGTCTGACTTTTATGTATGGGAGATGATGCACGGCGGAAAGTGCTCAATGAATATCGGTACGATGAGGTTTTGCTTTGATATCACAATTCCGTATAACAACCGCGTCCTTCTTGATTTGCTCCTTCGTGTAAATTTGCCGGATAGACTTTCGGACAGACATCACATGGATATGAAAGAGTATCTTAATAAAGAACTTGCAGATCTTAAGATACGTGTTGTAAATCAGAATCAGACAGAGAACAGAAAAAAAGTATTGAACGCAGTATATGTGATAAATTCATTTTTACCTTTCTGAGTAACGTAAATGAGGTTTTTGTATGTGCGGTATAAACGGATATATACAGTATGAAAATAAATTTGACCGTGAGAAAATAGGCAATCTGATAAATCAGATGAATGATAAGATTTATCACAGAGGCCCTGATGAGGACGGCGTTTTTGTCAATGACAATGTAGGTCTCGGTATGAGACGGCTTTCAATAATTGATGTTTCTACAGGAAAGCAGCCGATATATAATGAGGACAAAAGTTTAGTAATCGTGCTGAACGGAGAAATATACAATTATAAGGCGTTACGGGATGATTTGATTTCAAAAGGTCATGTTTTTACTACTACAAGCGATACAGAAACTGTTCTCCATTGCTTTGAAGAGTACGGAATTGCGTGTTTTGAAAAGCTTAACGGAATGTTTGGATTTGCAATATATGATTTTGAGAATAAGAAAGTCATTGTTGCAAGAGACCGCGCAGGCGAAAAGCCGCTGTATTACTACAGTGACGCGGAAAAGTTTATGTTTGCGTCAGAACTTAAAAGTATAATTTCCGGCGGCCTTGTAAAAAAAGAGATATGCAAAAAGGCGTTGTGTCAATTTTTACAGCTTACGTATATCCCGTCTCCGCTTACAATTTTTGAAAATATATATAAGCTTCCTGCCGGATGCTATATGGAAATTGATTTCAGTGGTAATGTAAGTATTCAAAAATATTGGAATGTTGTATACAGCGAAAAGAATCTCATTACAGATTACGATGAATGTAAAAAGGAACTGCGTAAGACGCTTTTCAATGCAGTAGAAGAATGTATGGTTTCCGATGTTCCGATAGGAGCATTTTTAAGCGGCGGTATTGATTCAACGACGATCGTCGGAATTATGTCCAAGATATCGTCTAAGCCGATTGACACATTTACTGTAGGTTATAACGAAAAACGCTATGATGAAAGCGACCGTGCAAAGCTTGTGTCTGATATGCACAAGACAAATCACCATGTATTTGTGCTTGACCATAATGATACTCTTGCGGAGCTTGATAAAATCGTTAAAAATATTGATGAGCCGTTTGCCGACTCGTCTCTTTTGCCGTGTTATATGATTTCAAAATACGCGCGCACTCAGGTGAAAACTATTCTTACAGGTGATGCGGGAGATGAGCTTTTTGCAGGATACGACAAGTATCTCATAGGCTATTATTCAGGCCTTTATAATAAAATTCCGAAGTTTATGAGAAAAGGTATACAAAAGGGTGTATACATGCTGCCTCCGAGTGGTGAGTTTGCGAGAAAGGCACGTAAAGTTATAGAAAATTCTCAGTTGGATATTTTTGAACAGCGCAGAAATCTCATGACTCTCGGATTTAAGCAAAAAGAGCTTCCGATGATTTTAAATAACGATTATATTGAGGAAAGCAGCATTGACTTTATTGAGGAATATTACAGGACATATGAAAATTATATTGACGAGCTATCGTGTGCGTTGTATTCAGACTTGAAAGTTGTTCTGGAGGGTGACATGCTTACTAAGGTTGACAGGGCAAGTATGCTCAGTTCGCTTGAGACAAGAGTTCCGATGCTGCATAGAGATGTTATTGAGCTTGCGGCGCGTATTCCGAGAAAATATAAGGCGAATACAAAAAATAAAAAAATAATTTTAAAAGATACCTTTTCAGACCTGATTCCGCAGCAGCTTCTTACCGCGAACAAAATGGGATTTGTTATCCCTCTTGCCTGGTGGTTTAAAAATGAGCTGAAAGGCGAACTCATGAAGTGTCTTGATGAAGAAAAAATACGAGCGCAAGGGTTGTTCAACTATGACTATATAAAACTTTTGTTTGAAGAACATATGACAGATAAGAGAGACAGAACAGCGGAGCTTTGGTCTTTGTATGTGTTTGAAAAATGGTATGATAATTATTTTGTGTGATAAAAACAGCCGGAGATGAAATTTGAAATGAAGAAGATTCTTATTGTACTCAGTTCTCTTAATATCGGCGGAGCTGAAGCACGCATGACGGATGTTGTAAAAAATCTGCCTGAGGGAAAATATCAGGTGGATTTTATATCTATGGACGAGTCCCCAAATCAGTTTTTTGAACAGGAACTGAAAGC
>JAFTXL010000030.1 GCA_017464985.1 Clostridia bacterium
AGAGCTGGCAAATACCAGGTATCCGGAACGAGTAAGCACGATACATAAGGAATACATAGCGGCAGGCGCACAGCTTATCCGTACCAATACCTTTGCCAGCAATACGTCATCGCTGGGTATTTCTTTGGAGGAGGTACAGGAAAATGTACGCAGTGGATACCGTTTGGCAAAGGAAGCTGCTTTGATAGGTGACATCTTTGTTGCCGCCGATATTGGGCAGATTCCGTATGACAGCAGATCTGACCGTGAGGAGCTGACTAAGGAATATATAGAAATCTGCCGCACCTTTTTAGAAGAAGGCGCCGAAATATTCGTGTTCGAGACTTTTTCGGATATTGAGAATATACGGGACGCTATTGAATATATCGGTAATAGGGCTTTTGTTATCGTGCAGTTTGCTGTTAACCAGTATGGCTATAGTAATTCCGGTCTCAGCGCCCGCAAGCTTATGCAGAGTGCTGAAGTCATGGAGCAGGTCAATGCCGTAGGTTTTAACTGTGGCGTTGGTCCGTCTCATATGCAGCAGATCATCCATCGAATCGATTTTAACGGAACAAAAATGCTTACTGCATTGCCCAACGCAGGGTATCCGCAGTCTGTTGGCAACCGTATGATCTTTGATGCGCAGAATATTGATTACTTTGCCGATAAGGTTTGCGATATTGCATCTGACGGTGCAGATATCGTAGGCGGCTGCTGCGGTACGACACCGGAATATATCCGCAAAATAAAAGAAAAGATGCTTTCTGCTCAGCAGAACAAAAAGTATCGAACTGAAAAGACACAGAAAGTACCTGCGCCAAAAGCAGATCACTCGTTCTTTGCAGGTAAAGAAAGTCAAAAGCTGATTGCGGTGGAGCTTGCTCCGCCTTTAGGCAGTGATGACGAACGGCTGATGGACGCAGCACATTTACTCATGAAAAGCGGTGTGGATGTGCTGACATTTCCGGACTCTCCTTCGGGACGAACCCGTGCAGATTCTATCCTTATGGCCGAAAAGGTTGCAAGGGAAACAGGAATGTGTGTTATGCCTCATATCTGTTGTCGTGATAAGAATGCGATCGCCATGCGTTCTCAACTACTTGGAGCACAAATCAACCATATTCACAACTTCCTGGTGGTAACCGGCGATCCTGTCCCATCAATGGTACGAAACAGTATCAAAAGCGTCTTTAATTTTGACGCTGTCGGATTGATGCACATCATGAACGATATGAATGAGGAGCAGTTTGCAAAGCAACCTCTTTGTTACGGAGGTGCGATCAATCAGGGAAGGAAGAACATAGAAAGTGTAGTTGAGCGTGTCAAAAAGAAAATGGCGGCAGGTGCCAGCTTCTTTCTGACACAGCCCATCTCCACTAATGAAAGTGCGGAGCGTGTAAGGTATATCAAGCAGGAAACAGGTGCGCGAATATTGTGCGGTATCATGCCATTTGTCAGTCTGAAGAACGCA
The DNA here is from genome assembly GCA_017464985.1 of Clostridia bacterium. The sequence continues at coordinate 1,454 of JAFTXL010000030.1, forward strand.
ACCTTTATGAGAAACGAAATGACCGGCATCGAAGTAACAGACGAGGTACTGGTGCGTTATCGTGCAGATATGACCAAAGAGGAGGGCGAGCAGGTTGGCATAGAGCTTGCAAAGGAAATTATGGCGCTTACCGATGATTTTGCCGACGGTTATTATTTCTCGTTTCCATTTAACAGAGTCGAAATGTTGGAAAAAATATTATAAAATACATAAATGAAAATATGTTGCAGTTCAAATAATTAAACATATAAGTAAAAAAGCGCCGTGCGGAATTTACCGCACGGCGCTCTTGGTTGATTAAATTATTTTATTTAAGATTCTCACAAAGGTGGTATGCATTAGCATCTACAGCAGCTGCTGATGATGTAACTTTTGTAAGATTATCACAACCGTTAAATGCATATGCTTCAACTGTTTTTACAGTAGAGGGAATGGTTACCTCTTCAATGAATTCGTTCTGGTCAAAAGCACCGCTTGCAATTACCTTAACATTTGCAGGAATTGTAATTTTAGCTTCTTTTACATTTGCTTTAACTAAGATACCGTCCGCGATAACAGTGTATCCGTCTGTTGTATAATCATCATAGTTATTATAATTATCCATAACTTTTGTATTAGTAAGAGCAAATTCGCCGATTGCGCTGAGGCTTGCAGGATAGTTAATTGTCTCAAGACTAAGGCAGTTGTAGAATGCATAATCACCAATCTCTTTTACAGAATCGGGAAGTTCGATTTCTTCAAGTGCTGCACATCCGTAGAACATATAATTGCTTACTTTTTCAAGCGTTGAAGGAAGTTTTACTGATGTAAGTGAAGTACAGCCATAGAATGCCTTTTCTCCAATTTCTTTGATGCCGTCCTCGATATTAATTTCCTTAAGGTTTGTTGCATAGTAGAATGCTGAATCACCGATAGTCTTTACAGTAGAAGGAATAGTGATTGTAACAGGCAATGTGCTGTCATAGAATTCTTTCTCTGTGATTTCTGTCTTATCACTGCCGAAAGTATAGGATGCGATAGCTTTTGTACCTTCAGGAATACTTCCGTCAAGAGACTTAATCAATATACCGTCGCCTACGACAAGTGCTTGGGATTCTTCGGTTCCTGTCCAGTTATCAAACCAAATCGTACCGTCGAATGCCTTAAGACCGATGTATGTAACTTTGTCGCCGAGTTCTATATTCTCAATGGAAGCGCAACCTTCAAAACAGTAGTTGCCTATTGATGTAATACCGAATGACAAATTAACGGAAACAAGAGATTTACATCCTGCAAAAGCATAATCGCCTACGCTTTCGAGATTTGCCGAGAACTCAGCTGTAGGAAGATCTTCTTTTACTTCTTCGGTGTTGGCAGCTTCTTCTGCGCCGGTACTTTCTTCAGTTTCTTTTGTCTCTTTTTTGTTTCTGATTCAGTATCTTCAGTGGTTTCCTTATCAGTAATAACCTGTAAATTTTCACAACCGTTAAATGCGTAATCGCCGATTGTTGTAATATTTCCTAAAGTAATAAGCGTTTCAAGATTCTTACATCCGTCAAAGGTATGCGCCTTAATTTCTGTAATACTTCTGGGAAGTGTCAGAGTTTTAAGGTTTTCAAATCCCGCGAAAGCATATTCATTAACTGTATTAATAGTAGTGCCGAGATTGATAGATGTTATGTCAGCCGCACATTCGTCAAACGCGCCTGCGGATATAATTCTTACGGAGTAGGGAAGCTCAATGTTTTCAACTTTACCGGAAGGTATGAATTTTACAAGATTTCCGTTTCCGAGTGTGATATATCTGTCCGCACTGTCAGCTTCTGCTGCTTCTGCTTTTGCTACTGCGTCATTATACCATTTTGTACCTTCAAAAGCATTTTTTTCAATAGAAGCAACTGTGTTCGGTAAGTCTACCTCTGCCAAAAATTCACAATCTTTGAAAGCATTTACTTTGATTGTAATTATTCCTTTAGAAGTGTTAAGTTTTTCAAGAGATTTACAACCTTCAAATGCGCTTGCTCCGACTTCTGTAACTGATGCAGAGAGTGTAATGGAAGGAAGTTTTTCACAACCATAGAATGCATTGTCAGGAAGAGAAACAAGTGAAGTGGAAAGTGTTGCGTCTGTAAGATTTTTACATCCGTAGAAAACACCTTCTCCTATAACGGCAGCTTTAGGTGGAGTATAGGCCTTTGTGAGCGAAGTACAGTTAGCAAAGGCTCTTGTTCCGAGAGATTCAACAAACTTCGGTACATTTACTTCTGTAAGTGATGTACATCCTTCAAAAGCATAGTCGCCGATTTTAGTTAATGATTCCGGCATAGAAATACTTTTAAGTGTAGTGTTTCCTTGAAAAGCTCTTGCACCAATCTCTGTAATGCCCTCCGGTACAGTTACATCTGCTTCTTTTCCGAGATAAGCAACCAGGCAGCCACCATCTAACTGGAAGTTAGCTTTTTGCTCATCAGAGAGTTCTAACTCAACCTTTGGCTCCTCTGTTTCAACAGGTGCTTCAGTAGCTGCGGGAGCAGAAACTGTGGGTGTAGCCGCAGACTCATCTTCTGTCTTTGTACACGCACAGGCAAGGCTGCCAAGCATTGTGACAACAAGACCAACCGCCATGAATTTCTTCATAATTTAATCATCCTCCATATTTAATTTCTTCATTTTTATACAAAATAAATTTAGCTTACTTTTAGTAACGTAATCTAATCATGCATATGAAAAATATTATATCTGTAATCATTATCCAAGTCAATCTGAAAAGTGACTATAAACATAGTATTGTATGTAGTTAAAAAATAAAATAATAATATTGTCTAAATGGTTGCAGAAATGTAATAAATTTGCATTGCTTAAAATTCGGAATTTGTTTACAATAATCAAATATACTTAATACGAAATTTATTAAATGATGTTTTCGGAGGATGTATGCTAAAGGTAGAAGTTTTATCTGTCGGAACAGAACTTTTAATGGGGCAGA
>JAFTXL010000031.1 GCA_017464985.1 Clostridia bacterium
AAGCATTATACTGATGAGGACAGAATGAAATTCGGCACAGACCAGGTGTATCTGCGTTCACCGGAAGAAATGATTCATCTGTTTGAAAGTTGTCTGTCTGCCATAGAAAATACTGTAAAAATTGCGGAAATGTGTAATGTCGAACTCGAATTCGGCAGGTCTGTATTGCCTAACTTTGAAATTCCCGATGGGTATACATCGGAGTCATATTTGAAAAAACTGTGTTATGACGGTGCTGAATTCAGATTCGGAAAAGATCTTTCTGATGAAGTCAGATCAAGACTTGAGTATGAGCTTGATGTAATATGCCGCATGGGATACGCTGATTACTATCTTGTGGTATGGGATTTTATCAAGTTTGCAAAAGACCACGGTATTACTGTAGGCCCCGGAAGAGGTTCCGGCGCAGGCAGTCTTGCTGCGTACTGCCTGAAAATTACAAACATTGACTCACTTAAATATAATCTTGCTTTTGAGCGATTTCTGAATCCAGAGCGTATAAGTATGCCGGATTTTGATGTCGATTTTTCAGATACAAGACGTAAAGAAGTAATAGATTATGTAATTCAGAAATACGGAAGTGAGTGTGTTGCACAGATTACAACATTCGGTACGATGGCTGCAAGAGGTGCTGTAAGAGATGTAGGACGTGTTCTTGATATTCCGTACGGCGATGTCGATGTTATTGCAAAGCTTATACCTAATGAACTTAATATAACTATCAAAAAGGCACTTGAGCAAAGCCCTGAACTGCGTAAAAAATACGACAGCGATGATACTGTAAGAGATTTAGTCAATACTGCGATGCAGCTTGAGGGTATGCCGAGAAATGTATCGACTCATGCCGCAGGAGTTGTACTTACACGCGATCCTGTTACATCGTATGTTCCCGTTCAGAAAACAGGGGACAGTATTTCTACACAGTTTCCTATGAAAAATCTTGAAGCGCTTGGTCTGTTGAAGGTTGACTTTTTGGGCCTCAGAACTTTGACAGTTGTGCAGGATTCTCTTGAGATGATAAAGCAGAATCACGGTAAAGACATAAATTTTGATACTATGGAGATGAATGACCCGAAGGTATTTAAGACAATATCTGACGGAAAGACAATGGGAATATTTCAGCTCGAAAGCGCCGGCATGACAAGGTTTATGACTGAGCTGCAGCCGGACTGTCTTGAGGACATTATAGCCGGTATTTCTCTTTACCGTCCGGGTCCTATGGATCAGATTCCGAAATATACAGAGAATAAGAAACATCCCGAGTCAATCGAATATGATCATCCTATACTTGAACATATACTCGATGTCACATACGGCTGTATGGTTTATCAGGAACAGGTAATGCAGATTGTGCGTGATGTTGCCGGTTATACAATGGGACGCTCAGACCTTGTAAGACGCGCAATGGCAAAGAAAAAGCACGATGTTATGGAAAAAGAGCGTTCTGTTTTTATCGAAGGCGCAGAGAGGAACGGTGTATCGGCAGAAATCGCAAATAAAATTTTTGAGCAGATGACGGATTTTGCAAGCTATGCGTTTAATAAATCACATGCTGCGTGCTATGCTGTGGTGGGATATGAAACAGCATGGCTGAAAACATATTATCCTGTAGAATTCATGGCCTCTATTATGAATAGTTTTATTGGAAAAAATGATAAAATCCCACCGTATATTGCTGAGTGCAAGAGCATGGGAATACACATTTTACCTCCTGATATAATCAGCAGCGTAGGTCGGTTTGACGTGAAATCAGGCGACATATGTTTTGGCCTTGCGGCTTTGAAAAATGTCGGCGAACATGCTGTTGCAACGATGGTTGATGAGAGAAATGCAAACGGTCCGTATAAGGATTTTGTAGACTTCTGCAGGCGTAATTCAGGAACTGAAATAAATAAAAGATGTATTGAAAGCTTTATCAAAGCAGGAGCTTTTGATTCGATGGGATATAACCGTGCGCAGCTTATGCATTCGTATGAGTTTGTTCTTGACAGTATAGCGTCTGAAAGAAAAAATAAAATGGACGGTCAATTATCATTCTTTGATATGTTTGATGATGACATTGAAGACGACCCGTTTTCAAAAGAAATGATACCGAAAAACGTGTCTGAATTTCCGCGTGATGTTTTGCTGTCTCTTGAAAAAGAAGTGCTGGGTATGTACCTTTCCGGTCATCCGCTTTCTCAGTATGAGGATAAGATTGTTAAAATCAGAACAATCAAATCATCAGATTTTATGCAGTTCGGTGATGATATATCAGATGACGGCGGATCTGCCGGAAATATCCTTTTGTCTGATGTAAAAGATAACATGCAAGTCATTATGTGCGGTATTATCACTAATGTTAAAACAAAGGTAACGAAGAGTAATGCGGTTATGGCTTTTGTAGGTATTGATGATATGTACGGCGAAGCTGAAATGCTTGTTTTCCCTAAAACGTATGAACAGTTTAAAATGTTTCTGAAATCTGACAGCGTTATTGTTGTAAAGGGAAGACTTAGCATAAGAGAGGATGATACTCCGAAGATAATTCCGGAGCAGATAGACAGCATTAACGGTTATATGGGAAAACTGTCAAAGGAACTTAAATACAGCTGCCACAGCAGCATAAAGGAACAGGTACAGGCATTCATTGCGTATTTTGAGGGGCGTACACAGATTACTGTATTTGATTCGTCAAGCGGAGAAAAGCTTTGCGGAGGATATATCAATGCATCGCAGGCTGTGCTGAAAGAACTTGAAGAGCTTTTGGCAAAGGAAAGATAGTTAAAATCTCAAAGTAAATGCAGCTCTGAATTTTCAATGTTGCATTTGCTTTGAGATTTTTTTATAAAAGGGAAATAAAATTATTTCCCGGAACAGTTGTTTGACAATAATTTTAATTTTATTGTATAATCAATTCAATGTACTTAATTCAGATTGTTTATATATAAAGGAGATGGTTGATTTATGACTGATGCAAAAAGTTACGATGAGAAAATGGTATACATAAAAGAATATGCTGAAACGCAGGCGGCTTTATGTGGAGAAAATGATGCCATTTCGCCTCTTTTGTATAAAGAGTACGGTGTTAAAAGAGGTCTGAGAGATGAAAACGGTGACGGTGTTTTGACCGGTCTTACAAATATTTCAAAGATTGTATCGTTTAAAAGGGAAAATGGAGAGAAAGTTCCGTGTGAAGGTGAGCTTTGGTACCGTGGCTACAACATTAGAAGT
>JAFTXL010000032.1 GCA_017464985.1 Clostridia bacterium
AGTTCCAAAATATTCTGCACATGCTCTATTTTCGAATAATCAATCTCTTCATTTTGATTTAGGGCACAAGAAATAAACTTGCCATTTACCATATTAAATGCAAGTCCATATTCCTCTTGTGGTATTAAATTGTATATCCAATTTTCAGACCAATTAGGCATAAAATACCTCCTAAATCAACTGTTCCCATGCTCTACTTTTCATTTTATAGTTCGAATAAACTGCTAGCAACTGAACGTTTTGCTGTCCATCAATCTTCTTCTTTAAATCTTTATATCGATTTTTCAAATCAAGTTCATCCGGATTTGTATCTCTTACCAAAACGCCAATCAGTTGAACATTATTTCTATCTTTCACATAATTTTGCATTGCTTCTCTGATATACTCTCTTACCAATGAATCTTGATCCGAATTACACTTAAAAAATAACCATCTCACTAAATAATTTAACTTATCCGGCCTTGTGCTTAATTCAGCTAATTGATCAATCATTCCGGTTGGACCATACATAACACTGGGAGGTGCCGACTGTTCCTCAGATGTTTTAACCTCTCCAAACAAAAAATTAACAGCACCATCTTCCATCTCAATAAATCCGACTCAATCTGCACCTGTATTATTACTATTTGGATTTTTTAAATCTCTGTCACTATTATATGTAAATTTTACGTTATATCTGCTTTCTACTATCTTTTCGGCTACTAATTCTCCAATTCTAAAATTGCTCACCTTGGGCATTGTATTAAAGACTGCCTGTAAATTTACTGAATTAAAACCAGTCATATCTACAGCAATTTCTATCATCTGAGAATTGTATTCTTCATCCTTATATGCAGGAGATATTGTTTGCTTCAAAAAATCAGGAAATGCATCTTTTGTAAACAAAACACCTTCATACGCTAAATTTCCATTTTCATCTCGCTCTTCATACACTACTTTTAATGAGATTTCATTTGCTTCCACATTATCCCCTCCATCTGCGCAAAGCATTCTGCAATTATTATATCATACTTTGTCCCAAATACACCAATTAAATAGTAAAATCAACTAAAAAGTTAGCTGCCTTTTCAAATAGAATCATCCACATAATATAATCAGATATGTTCTTATACCCATTTCATTTTTGTTATCGTAGTACATCGAACTGTCCTTTCTACAAGAAGAAATCGATGCAAATTTCAGCATATCAATAAGTTCAGCAATATGTTGCATCATCAACCGAATCCTGTGAAGCGACTTTTTCTGCATCTTTCTATAGCAATTACTTCAATAACATCAGCAAATCCTGTATTTCACTTTCAAACCCTCACCATAAACGCCACGCACGGAAGTCCTACTGAATTTCTCAAATCTGCATTTTTAGCAGTAATCAGATTTGACATCGCATATCCTACATATGACGTATCGGCATTCTCCGGAACTGTGACTTTGATTGAGGCCTTTCCGGTTATTACAGCTTTTGCAGGCATACGCTTGTCATATTCACCGCAGAAGAAACCGTGTACCTCTCTGCCTACGCTTTCTTCTGCCGTATAACCTGTCACGGCAAGACCGCTGCCGACATGCTCAAACTCAATTATAATATGCTTTTTATCATAAGTAAGTCTCACTGTTTCAGGCATAGGAGAATGAATTTCTTCTGCGGTTCTTATGCCGTATTCCTTATCAAGTACAACTGCCGCAACGCGCTGCGCAAGCTCAAATTTACGGGGAGAATGAGCCCAATCCTCATAATCTGCCGGGGCACCTAAATCCATATCAACAGTAAGAGTTGAGTTCGGGATTGCTTTAAGCGCATCAAACTGCCGCGCACGTACAATAACGTGCCACGGAAAGCACTGCTGACCCTCTGTCCGATAATCCGAAAGCTGAATATTATAAAAAGGAAAATCAAATCCGAAGCTTTTGCGCTCGTCCTCGACAAGCATGGCAAGCTCGCTTGTATACCTCTCCGAAAATGTCCTGTCACAGCTTTCGCTTTCACCCTGAAAAAATATCATTGCTTTAAAAGGAAGCCTGAGAAAGGGATAAATCAACGTATTGTAGTATCCTGCCTGACGCACATTTGCGCCGAAATCATATCCCATCAAATGAGCAAGTTCCTCCGGTACAAGCTCGCGTATGCAGGCACCGCCTGCTGCTATCATCACAAGACCCAAAGGAACATCAATATGCTGCATAAGCTCACGGGCAAAATACCATCCGACAGCAGAAAATTCACGTGAAGCCTCTTCGCCCGGCAATTTCCACCGCCAATCAGAATTTATTATGTCACGCTGCGGCTCATTGCAGAATTCCTGATGCGTATAAACATACTCCCGTGTCTGCGCAAAAAGTCTGAACGGATCTGCTTCGGAGAATTCTACATTCGGTGTCAGCGAAAGGCACGGTGCCAAATTAAGCTCCGCATTCGACTGACCGCCGATCATCCATACATCGCCGATAAGAATATCTTCAAATACAGCCGAATGTCCGCGGTCATCGTAAATTTCAAGTACCTGCGGCTCTTTAGTATACGGTCTTGCCGGAAATCTTAATATCCATTCATTATCGGCATTTACTTCCGAGATTGCTGTGTCACCCATGAAGTTTGCGGATACCTTGCTGCCCGCTTTGTCAGAAAAGCCCCAAATCACTATTTCTTTATCTCTCTGCAAAACCATGTGAGAAGAAAATACGCCTGAAACCTTAAATACAGGACAAACCCATATACTGCATCCTGTACGTTCTGCTTTTTTCTTTTCATTTGTAGGAAGTGCCATATTTTCAGTCATAATAAAAATCCCCTATCAATCGCATAATAATACGTTCTCTTATCACTCGATATTTAAATTTATTTTACTCAATGTTCTTTTTATCAATTTTCCAATTATCCACAGGCTCATATATCAGAGAAAGTTCCGCAATCGGATTTTCCATATACTCCGCAAGAGCTCTTACAGCAGTTGGAATTTCCGGAGAAAAATCCATATACCAATCCAGAGTTTCAAGAACATATTTCCTCTTAAAATCCTCACTTGAAACAACTGCGCTCCTCAGATTATGCAAGCGGTCAGCGCCTTTTATAACAAAAGCCATTTTATTTTTGCGAATATCTGACACATACTCACCCATCACATAGCCTTTCTTTTTTGTAAGCAGTTTGACAGCCTCCAAAACTTCCTCTCCGCCGATTGATAATATTTCATCCTCTTTTGCGTCGGTATCCTCCAAAAGGTCATGAAACAGCGCCGCAATCTGATATTCTGTATCATAACCGCTTTCTTTTACAATCTCCGCAACCGCCACAGGATGAGTAATGTACGGAAGTCCGCCTATTCTGAACTGTCCTTTGTGTTTTTTCGCTGCAAATTCAAGTGCTGATCTATATCTTTTTTCATTTGAATCCAATATTATAAAGCACCTCTCATTCCGTGATACTTATCAAATAGACTTTCAGCCTGTTTTAGATGCTGTACGCATCGTTTTATACAATTTGTTTTTTAATTATATCACACAAAAGAAAAAACACGTACAATAAGTATTTGTATTTTAATTTACAAAATGTGTTATAATTGCATGTCAGTGTAAGTCATGAAGGAGTCTTTTGAAATGCATTCAAAAAACGCAGTACAAAAAAAGAATAACTTGGCGAATTACCTCTCCGGTTTAAAGACAGGAATACCTATAGCGCTCGGATATTTTGCCGTATCTCTTTCACTGGGAATATCCGCAAAAAGCGCGGGACTCTCCCCGTTTCAAGCGACACTCACAAGTCTTCTCGTAAATGCGTCAGCCGGCGAATATGCCGCATTCACACTTATCGCCGCAAGCGCAAGTTACGTTGAAATCGCAATTATGGAAATAATCGCAAACGCGCGTTATTTTCTTATGTCCTGCTCGCTGAGTCAAAAATTTTCTCCTGACGAAAAGCTGTATCACAGACTTATAGTCGGTTTTTCTCTTACTGATGAATTATTCGGCGCTACTGTTACACGTCACGGCATGGCAAATCCGTTTTTCTGTTACGGTATTATGACAATCGCAATACCCGGATGGGCAAGCGGTACATGCATCGGCGTACTTTTAGGAAACGCATTGCCGGCAAACATCGTTACAGCCCTCGGAGTCAGCCTTTACGGAATGTTTCTTGCAGTCATTATTCCTGCTGCCCGAAAAAATAAAATTATTTTCGGACTTATAACAGTCTCAATGCTTGCAAGCTATCTGTGTACTGTAATCCCCGGAATTAAAGACATCTCGTCCGGAATTATCACAATCATTCTCACGCTTGTCATATCTTCCGCTGCCGCAATTCTTTTCCCCGTAAAGGAGGATGACGATGAAAAATAACGTATACATTTACATATTTATCATTGCTGCCGTAACATATGCTTTGCGTGTAATTCCTCTGACAGTTTTCAAGAAACCTATAAAGAGCAGATTTATAAAATCATTTTTATACTATCTTCCGTATGTAACCCTTACGGTTATGACATTCCCCGCGATAATATACGCAACGGAAAGCGTATACACCGGCATTGCCGCGCTTGCAATCGGAATCATCACTGCATGGTTCAGCAACAATTTGTTTGTCGTTGCGCTTTCAACATCACTGGTAGTATACATATTGGAATTGTTTATATAAACAATTCCATACCGTTTATTTGTGTCTAAATATATGTCAGAACACATGTCGAAATCCGGCGAAAAAAGTATTGCTTTTAATCAAGGCTTATAATAAACTTACTTGTGTATAATTATTCTAAATACGGGGGTAAAAAAATGGCTTTAATCGATGTTGTAAAATTCAACGGTCTTGCATCTAAGGACTGGCTTATATACAAACACTATGCAGAAGATCTTTCTACCGCCACACAGCTTATCGTAAATGAAGGACAGGCAGCTGTTCTTTTGAAAGGCGGTCAGATTTGTGACGTATTCGGACCCGGTACACATACTCTTGCTACCGGAAACATTCCGATTCTTAATAAACTTATCAATCTTCCGTTTGGTGGAAAAACACCTTTTACTGCTGAGATTTACTATATAAATACAGCAACAAAACTTGATCTTACTTGGGGAACATCAGACCCTATTTCGCTGATAGATCCTAAATATCATGTACGTCTGCGTGTCCGCGCTTTCGGGCAGGTCGGTCTGAAAATATCAAACATAGAACATTTCATAAAAG
>JAFTXL010000033.1 GCA_017464985.1 Clostridia bacterium
CGTCTCATAATAACAGTTCCCAAGTCATCGCGGCAGTTCTCATGGATAGCAAGCTGCACTTCTGTGTAAGGAACTATCATGAGTTTTATCGGACCGCAGTATTCTGATATAAGCTTTGCAAGCTCAACAACCTTTTCCTTTGCTCTTTCACTTGTATAAGGATAACTGTGAAAATGAACAGCGCACATACTTACGCCGCGCTTTGATATCATATATCCCGCTACAGGACTGTCTATGCCGCCTGAAAGAAGAAGACATGCTTTTCCGTTGCAGCCGACCGGCATCCCTCCCTGACCTTTAATAATATCAATATATACATATGTTTTTTCACGTACTTCAACATATAAAATAAAGTCTGGATTATTCACATCTACAGTCAATTTTTCAAAATTATCAAGCAAAACCGCTCCGATTTCCGCAGATACTTCATGAGATGACATAGGGAATGATTTCATACCGCGTTTTGTTTCAACTTTGAATTTTACACGCTCCACTCTGTCGTATTCCCTTGAATCAAGCTTTTTTTTCGTAAGATACACAGCCTGCTCTTTCATCTGTTCAAAATCAGATTCAACTACATACGCAATACTTACAGACACAATTCCGAACACTTTACAAAGAGCTTTCGCCGCAGCTTCAAAATCAAAACCGTCTTCCTTTGCTTCAACATAAAATCTCGACTGTGACCACGAAACACGACATGCTCCGAATTTTTTCAGCGTATTTTTCATATTTTTAGCAAGCATCTGCTCAAAATTTATTCGATTCAATCCTTTAAGGGCAATTTCTCCTATTCTTACTAAGATTACTTTATCCATAAAATTCTCCTACACACATTTATTTATGTTGATTTCTTTTTCCGGCATATTTCGCACTTTTAAGATCACGTAATGTTCTGCTAATCGCATCAAACGCTATATCTACATCTTCTTCCGTATTATTCTTTGAGAAACTTATACGTACAGCTCCGTCAATAACATTATTCTGATAACCCATAGCAGTAAGCACCGGACTTCTGTTCTTCTTATGAGAAGAACACGCAGAACCTACCGATACATACACATTTTTTGATTCTAAGCTGTGTAATATAACTTCAGCACGATAACCGGGAAAAGCAACATTAAGCACATACGGAGAGGAAACAGCTCTGTCAGTCGTTATGACAGCTTTATCTTTAAACTTTTCAGCAATAAGTTTTGCCATACGCCCATTCAGCAACTCAACCTTGCTGTAGTTTTCGCGCATATTATCTTTCATTTCTTTTGCAGCTGCAGCAAATCCTGCTATACCTGCCAAATTTTCAGTACCTGAACGCAGCCCGTTTTCCTGACCTCCTCCGTAAATCAAAGGGCTTACCTTTAAACCTTTACGGATATAAAGCATTCCTACGCCACGCGGTCCGTGAATCTTATGAGCGCTTACGGAAAGCATATCTATTCCGTATTTTTTCACATCTATTTCAATTTTTCCGAAGCTCTGTACAGCATCGACATGAAGCGCCGCGTTCGGCGCATAAATATAGCGTAGCTTTGATATTTCCTTTATAGGCTGCACAGTTCCTGTCTCACTATTTACATGCATTACAGAAATAATCTCTGTATCTTCACGCATCAGATTCTTTATTTCATCAAGAATTACAACACCGCTTCTGTCGACAGGAGCAAACGATACTTCATATCCATGTTTCTCTAATGCAGCAGCCGTCTCAGAAACCGACGGATGTTCAACAGCTGAAATGATGATATGCTTTCCTTTGCGTACATTTGCCTCAGTATATCCTCTTAAAGCCCAGTTATTTGATTCACTTCCACCCGATGTAAAAAAAACTTCGTTTTCATTCGCACCTATAACGGACGCGATTTCTCCCCTGCATCTTCTCATTTCTTTCTCTGCCGCAAATCCCAGATGATGAAGAGAAGACGGATTTCCGTAAAATTCATTGTATATTCTGCACATCTCAGCAGTCACAGACTGCGACTGCTTCGTTGTCGCACTGTTATCGAGATAAATATCTCTGTTTCTGTCAAATTCACTGCCCTTATAACGATAATACATATCTGGGCGTTTTCTTTTTGTTCTCTCTTCGGACTGGCGAAGTCTCCATTTTTCAATATCACCGTGATTTCCGCCTAACAGAACGGAGGGAACTTTTTTTCCATCTATTTCCTCTGGTCTTGTGTATTGAGGATACTCTAAAAGCCCTGCAGAATGCGACTCATTTTCAGTTGCCTCCACAGATGACAAAACACCCGGCACAAGACGTGCAACACAGTCGGCAAGCGCCATCGCAGGGATCTCACCGCCTGTAAGAACAAAGTCACCAAGTGATATTTCCTCATCTACTATTGTTTCGATTACACGCTCGTCAATACCCTCATAATGTCCGCATATTATCATCAGATACGGCATTTCACTCAAACGCTTTGCTGTCTTCTGATTAAGTACACTGCCTTGAGGGGTCATATAAATTACATGCGGTTTTTTTCCTCCTGCGGAATCAACTGCAGCCCGATATGCCGATATAATCGGCTGATATGACATGATAAGGCCGGGACCTCCTCCGTAAGGATAGTCATCAACCTTTTTTTGTTTGTTCTCTGTATAGTCTCTTATCTGAAAAAAATTGAGGTCAAG
>JAFTXL010000034.1 GCA_017464985.1 Clostridia bacterium
CTGTATCTGCGTTTATGTTATAACTTTCACCGTCAGGACCTATACCTATAGGAGCAATAACCGGAATATACTCATCATTTGAAAGAATCTCCAGAACACGGGTGTTTATTTTCGTGATTTCGCCTACATAACCGATATCAACTTCTTCACCGTCTACATACTCGATATGCTTTTTACACTCGATGAGTCTTCCGTCAATACCGCAAAGACCCACAGCCTTTCCTCCGATATTATTTATATTCGCAACTATCTCTTTATTTGTCTTTCCTGTAAGCACCATGCGTGCTATCTCCATTGTAAACTTGTCAGTAACACGAAGTCCGTTTACAAACTTGCTGTCAACATTATACTGAGCCAATGCTTTATTTATATCAGGGCCGCCGCCGTGAACAAGCACAGGGTTCATTCCGATAAATTTAAGCATCACAACATCCTGCATAACAGAATTTTTCAAAGAATCGCTCTTCATAGCATTTCCGCCGTATTTGATTACAACGGTCTTGCCTCTGAGTTCTCTTATGTACGGCAACGCCTCTACCAAAATATTTGCTTTATGAATAATGTCATTTAATGTTACGTTTTCTTCGATTTTTTCATTTAAATCTGTCATCTGACACAGCTCCTATTACAAATAAAAATACTTTGTTATTATAATACAAACATATGCAATATTGCAACTTTCAAAAGAGTCCGCTTAGGGCAAACGCATGAAAATATTATTCAGCTGAAATTCCCCAGCAACCTGCGGGGAACTCGCAGGGTCTATACAATTTTTTACTCCGAAGAACCTCGCAGCAGAATAATTCTCCGCTTAACAAAAAGGTTTCATGCGTTTGTCCAGGAGACCGCTGCAGAACGCATATAATTGAAAAAAAAGACTCCCTATAGAAAGAGAATCTTTTAATATTTAACTTATTCCGCATTTTCCGTTTTTACAGCATTATTTTGTTTTCTCAAAACTTCGTGCAAAATCAATACAAACGCAAACAAAGCAAGTAAAGCAAGCATAATCCATGTAAGATATGCCGAAATTAGCTGAGGCAGGTCAGAAAAAACAAAGCTGTACTTTTCACCGGAGAAAACAACTTGTTCACCCTCAAGTGTCCATGTATTCAAATCACCTATTTCAAGCTCTGCTTTTACCGCCGAATCAATCAATCCTTTATTCAGAGTATCGGCATTTACCTCGTTTATATCTCCGTTATTTGTATAACAGTTTTCCGCGCGAATACAGTCGTATGAATAAATATCACCGTTTTTCTCAGCGTACAATTCACAGTCTGTCCAACAATTTAATATAGTTCCGTTATAATTGTCGGCAATTCCGCCGCCTCGGCTTCCGTACACATCAGCTTTGTTATAACAATTGATAATTACGGACTTGCTGCCTGCGGCATGACTTGTAAAAGCACCTATGCAAGCACCGTGAACTTCTCCGCTCTCTATTCCGAGATTCATTACAATGCCGCCGAGCTTTCCGAATAAGCCGTTATTACCCGAAGCACCTATATAAAGATTTTCGATATAATGGCCGTCACCGTCATAAATTCCGTAAAAAAACGTGTCACCGTCAAAAATACCTATCGGCACCCATTCTTCCGAATTCAAATCTATATTTTCTGTTTGGCGGAAATATTTCCCTTCAAAACTGTTGCCCTCGTTTACAAGGTCACGGAAATGGCGTAGGTCATCAGCGTTCTGAATTAAATACGGAGACTTTTGGGTTCCGTTACCTGAGAAACTTACTTCTTCATCCGCGCTAACCGCAGGAGTTATTTGTGTTAATAAACTTACTGCCACAAATACAGCCATAAAAAATAAAGTAAAAATTCTTTTTTTCATGTTCTAACCCCTCCTGTCAAATCTTAACTATCTTTCCAATTCTCTTTGTTATGCCCTCATCTGCCCATGTCAGAAGCATTGCGCCTATAAGAGTTAAAACAAAGCTGCAGCCGAAAAAGACTATATATTTAGCCAGCAGCGGAATTCCCAGAAATGTCTCAGTAGTTCCGATTGTAGCCGTAAAATAATTGAATGTTGATATGTGCAAAATATAGAATGCAAATGTATACGGTGCAAACCAATCAATAAACTTCAAAACATTGAATCGGCCCGGAACTGACTTTTTAACCTTATACGGATTATGATATCTCATAATAAGAATCGAACACGACACTATATACAATGACGGTAAGATATAACGGTAGATAAAATAATCTCTGTTCATACCGGAGTTATATATATAGCAGTTATATACAACCAAACTTGCAAACAGCAGATTCGCAATTACACCCCATACAGCACTGTCTTTACGGATTTCTTTATTCCCATGTCTTTTACAATTTAAAATAGCAACAATAACACCGCATATGACAATGTCAATGTTTGTCCACAAATAAGTATACACTTCATAATACCAATCCGTGTTGTCGTTATATAGCATAACTCTTACTGACAAACCAAGTCCCAAAACTACAAAAAACAGAACTTTCAACACCTGTTCCTTTTTGATTTTTGACAGAATCAAATACACAAACGGTATGATCATATATATCTGCATTGCAAGCGACAAATACCACAGATGTCCTATACCTGTTACACCGCCTGCTCCGTCAAACCTGAATGTAAGAATTTTCCAAAAAGTCTCAGGATATTTATAAAAGAAAGGACTTCCTCTGAAAAGCTCGAACATAAAACAATAAACATAGTACATTGGAGCAAAACGTATATATCTCTTTATATAAAATATCAGCAATGCCTTTATGCTGAATTTACCGGTATCACCGGTAAGCTTATATCTGCCTTTTGTAAAACCCATTCCCATTAAGTATGCGGAAATAAGAAGAAAAATCCAGACGCCTGCCCACGCAGGAAAAGATGTCAGAAAAATCAACGGAAATTCAGTTACATCCATTCCCGGAACCCTTGAGCGACCATGCAGCAAAAACACAAAAAAGGTAGCAGCAACTCTCAATACATTTAAAATATCAGGACGGTATTTACTCTCGCTCATCAAATAAGCCTCCTTATATAAAATACTTCGAGAAGATATCATAAATAAATATATTTTTCAACATAATTGTTACGTATTTATAACACAGGCAGACCGTCGTGCCGACGGTCTGCCTGTGTACATTCAAATTTGTCTATTATTTAATCGTTAATTAAACAGAATAATGCTATTCCTGCGCATCGACAGAAACCGCCGTCGCCACGCTTTCATCATACGGCAATACAACCGCCGCATTAAATGTTTCAACACCGTCTTTCAGAAGGTCATCTATACGTTTCAGCGCTTCTGTAGCGTGTGACACACCGAAATCGCTGTTATAAAGTCCATACTCACTCATCGAAGCATCACTTTCAAGGGCCGCCTCCAAAGGTACTATTGTATACGAAATATCTCCGCCCTGCTGAATTCTGTGAACCCATGTCGCAATATAATCGGTATTTACAATTACTGTTTCACCGGTGCTGTATTTTCTGAAAGTAATCTTGTAAAGAACGCTGTTTTCCGTATATCCGTCAGGATCAGATGACGTAAGGGTCAGACGGTTCTGATTTGATATAAAGTTTCCTGTTGAGTATAGACATGTCATAACATGCGTTCCATCGGAAGACGTAAGCATCGCAGACTCCTGTACAACGTGAGGATGAGACCCCACAATCGCATCCACACCCAGGTCACACAATTTCTGCGCAATCTCCTGCTGAGTGCTGTTTGAACGTTTTTGGTATTCCTCTCCCCAGTGGATATATATAACAATCATATCCGCGCCTTCCTGTTTCATTTCATCCATACGCTGTTCTACTTCACTGTAGAATTTTTCAAGGCGGTTTACGTTGAAAGTATCAACAAGCGGAACGCTTCTGTCATCAAGTCTGATGCCGTTCAAAAACTTTACGGACTCTCCCTCATCACCGGTTTCATAGCTGTAGTTTAAAAGACCGAGTTTTATACCGTTCGCTTCAACTATCTTATAACTTTTTGAATCGGTATCAAGTCTTGTCCCTATACAGTCAAGGCCGTGTTCTGCAATCGCGTTCTGAGTATTTATAAGTCCCGTATGACCTCTGTCATATGTGTGGTTGTTTGCAAAAAGACATATATCAAATCCTGCACCTGACAGCGCGTCCAGAAGCGATTCGGGAGAATTAAACGATGGATATCCCGAATAACCATATTCCGCGCCGCTTACTGTTGTTTCAAGATTCAGCACCGCGTAGTCTGCTTCAGATACAATATCATCTATGTATTTTGTATACTCAGAAAAATCATACGTACCGTCAGCCTGCAGTGCGCTGTCTACCTGTGGCATATGCATCATATAATCACCGGTGCTAATCAAGGTCATTTAAGTATAAGTTATC
>JAFTXL010000035.1 GCA_017464985.1 Clostridia bacterium
CAGTCAATCATTCTCTTTGAGCCGACCGGAATTGAAATTTTAAATGTTATTTCATCGCCTGCACGCATTGTTCCCTCTGTAATATCCTGCGAAAGAATATATCCTTCGGGACATTCGTCAGTTTCAACGTCTTCCGTTATAACAACCATACCGACCTCTTCAAGTGCTTTAATAACAGCTGACGAATGATGCATAACATAATTTTCAACAGTAAACTCTGACTGAATCATAACATCAACTTGCTTTTTAGAATTTGTATAGCAGGAAAACACCCATAAAACAGCCATAAACGCAAGCATACATGCAGAAGCATATGTAAGTATCTGTCCTACAATATTTCTGGCTATTTTACTTTTGCTCTCAGGCTTTTCTTCAGAATTCATACTGTATGAATCGTCAAAATCCTCATCAGATGCCGCAGCAGATAGAAGTGCGGCTGTCTTTTTCTCGGCTTCCGCACGTTTCTCCTCATCAGCCTCTGAAATCACAGCTGCCACAATTTCTTCCGGATCTTCCGTAAATTCTTCAATGAGAGTTTCATGAGGATTTTCTATAACTTTTTTTATGCTTGCAATCATTTCGCGCGCAGATTGAAATCTGCGGCTCGGTTCTTTACGTGTTGCAATCACAACCAAATCGCTTACACCTATCGGAATTTCAGGGTCTATCTCATGCGGAGGTATAAATTTCCCGTCTATATGCTTAAGCGCAACGGAAACATTCGACTCCCCATCAAACGGAACAACGCCGACAAGCATTTCAAATAATGTTATTCCAAGCGAATAAATATCGGATCGCTCATCTACATATCCTCCGCGAGCCTGCTCCGGCGAAAGGTAATGGACAGAACCTGCGCTCTCCCCTGCAGCGATAGTTCCCGCATTGAGAGCACGCGCTATTCCAAAATCGGCAAGTTTTACCGAGCCGTCATTGCCCATCATTATATTTAAAGGTTTTATATCTCTGTGAATTATATGTCTTGAATGGGCATGGTCCATCGCAAGAAGAATACACGCCGCAGTTTTCAGCGAATCCTGCCAGCTCATAGACTGATACGCATCTATATAGTCTTTAAGCGTCACACCCTCAATATACTCCATTATTATGTAATGTATATCAATATCCTGACCTATCCCGTATATGGAAACAATATTTTTATGGTCAAGCTGTGCGGCAGCCTTTGCTTCATTATTAAAACGTCTTATAAACTCAGACTCCGAGCAATACTCACGCTTCAATATTTTCAGCGCAACAACTTCTTCATTTTCAAGATCATACGCCTTGAAAACCTCAGCCATTCCGCCTATGCCCACACACTCTATTATTTTAAATCTTTGATTTAATACTGTTCCGGTACTGATTCCTTCCATATAGCAGCTCTAAACCTCCGTCTATCTCTTATGGCTGAATAATCGCAACTGTAATATTATCAGCGCCGCCGTTATTATTTGCACATTCAATAAGTTTTTTACATGCTGATTTAACAAATCCTGATCTGTTCACAATCTCTTCTATTTTCTCATCCGGCACCATTGAATTCAATCCGTCCGAGCACAATAAAAGTCTCTCTCCGCGAGCAAGATTTTTCACAAAAATATCCGCACCCTCCTCTTCAAGAAAACCAAGAGCCCTGGTGATGGCATTCTTTTTCGGATGTTTCTCCATCTCCTCGCGTGATATTTGACCGCTTCGTACAAGTTCTTCAACAAATGAATGGTCTACTGTTATCTGTTTTATTCCTGTAATTTTATTCACAATATACGCGCGGCTGTCTCCGACATTTCCGATTACAACGGTCTTTCCGAACAGAGCGCACATAATAGCCGTAGTGCCCATACCGAAGCATCCCTCTTTGCTTCTGGCGGATTTTATAATCTTTCGGTCAATTGTAAAAACCGTATCTCTTATAAAATTACTCAATCTGTCGGGAAGGCTTGACTGACGTATATTCGACGCATCAAAAGCAGACGCACGGTCAATAAAGGTGTCTACGGCAATACGACTTGCAATCTCTCCGGCATTATGACCTCCCATGCCGTCCGCAACGATAAAAAAGTGTACAGAACCATCAGCTGACAGACAATGTCCGCAGCTGTCTTCATTAAGCACTCTCTTTTTTCCGATATTGCTTTCAAGATAATACAATACCACCGAACTACCACCGTACCTGTTTATAAAAAATCAATCTGTGTTCATCTGCTGTTTACGCAGCTGACCGCATGCCGCATTTATATCTCTGCCGAGCTCACGTCTGACAGTAACGGAAATGCCGTGACTGCTGAGCACCTCCGAAAATTCAGAAATACGTCTGCGGCTGCATCTCATATACTCTTTACCCGGCACTTTGTTTACAGGTATAAGATTTACATGACACAGCATACCTTTTAATCTTTCACAAAGCTTTTTTGCATGTTCCAAAGAGTCATTTACCTCTGAAATCATCGAATACTCAAAGGTTATCCGACGCCCTGTTTTAGCGATATAACTATTGCACGCTTCAAATAATTTGTCAAGGGAATATTTCCTATTTACAGGCATGATGACGGATCTTTGCTCATCATACGGATTGTGAAGTGAAACCGAAAGCGTAATCGGAATATTCTCCTCTGCCAGCTTATTTATCCCCGGAACAATACCGCATGTCGATAAAGATATCTTTCTGTAGCTTATTGCAAGTCCTTCAGGGCTTTGCACATTTTTTAGAAATTTAATTACATTTGAATAATTATCAAGCGGTTCTCCGATCCCCATCATTACTATATGGCCTATCCGGATATCTTTATCCCTATTTATAGCAATAATCTGACCCAAAAGTTCTCCCGGGGTAAGGTCTCTTGAAAATGGAATGTCCGATGAAGCGCAAAACGTACATCCCATTTTGCATCCTGCCTGGGATGAAATACATACAGAATATCCGTATTTGTATTTCATAAGCACGCTCTCTATTACGCATCCGTCAGCAAGACAAAACAGATACTTACAAGTATCATCTAACTGAGACTGTAATCTTTTTTTTATCTCCGGAATGCCCGTATATGCCTTTTCCTCAAGCTTGCTTCTCATATCCGCAGGAAGATTTGTCATTTCATCAAAAGACTTAACACCTTTTATAAGCCACTCATATATCTGATTTGCTCTGAATTTGGGAAAACCCTCTTCTTTAACAAAAGTTTTTAATTCTTCTCGGTTTAAATCAAGTAAATTTAATTTCATTCGCCAAATACCATACCATTTTTCATATGATGTCCGTTCAAATAATCCGCAGCGCTCATTTTCTTTGAAGAAGAACTTTGCAGTTCTGTTATTCTTATAACTCCTTTTCCTGTAGTTACATCTATTCCGGCTTTAGAAATTCCGACAATAGTACCGACTGACACGGGTCTTACATTCGCATAAAGATTTTCATCAAGCAGACATGTA
>JAFTXL010000036.1 GCA_017464985.1 Clostridia bacterium
ATGTTACAATGTTAAAACTTTAAAATTGGGAGGAAATCATGGATAAATTTTGCGGATATTGCGGATCGCAATTAAACGAAAACGGTCTCTGCCCAAACTGTACTGCAAAAAAGCAGCAGGACGCGCCCACGGCAAATACTTTACAAGCACAAAACAACGTATCAGAAAAAAATATACCACAGCCGGCATCTTCATTGGAGAAATCCTCCAAAGTTGACACAAAGGCTGACATAAAGGCGAAAAAAGACAAAAAAACCTCCAATAAAGACAGCAATGAAAGCAGCGTAAGCCGCGCAATTCGTGCAATTAAAGTAATCATCAGCATTATATGCGTACTTATCATTGCCGCAACAGTATGCTTTTCATTAGTATATTATGATGTTGTCGATATACCGCCTGTCAATTCGTTTCTTGTAAAATTGGACATGATTGAAGAGACAGCGCCCACACCGACTGCAGCTGCCGACGGAAGCAAAACACCGAATACGACAGAAGATAAAACACCGACGGATACTGCAGGAGAAGACAAGACAGAGAATCTCACTGAGTTCACAAGTAATTATTTCGATATTCATGTCGGAAACTATGAATATGTTACATTTACTGTCAAAGTTGAAAATGCTGATGAAATCGAAACCGATAAACTAGCTGTTTACGATGTAAGCGGTGAAGTCATCAGCTATATGACAAATAACGGGTATAACGGAGATGAATCCGCAGAAGACAACATCTACACAACCAAAGTCCGCATATCATCTGATGAAGCTCAGATAATATCATACTATGCGTCAGACGGAATCACAAAGAGCAATGAATTTGATATAAGTTTTTACAAAGACATTAGCTATACAGACTATAAGTCATTCAGCGCCTTTATTGATTCGCTCAACGGCCTTACATATGAAAAAGCATTGGAAATTATCAAAAACTCCGATGAAGTAGTATTATACACGGCCGATGACACCACAAGAACAGTAAGTTATAAATCAGTTTACGGATTTACCGGAATACATGAGGAAGAATTAACCGGTGACACCAAAGGAAACGGAGAAAACGCTCTTCCGAAAGACACTTCAATAACACAGCAGGACTATACGGAAGCCGGACAGATACTGGAAAATATGAATCCTGTTATCATATCCAATATCGATAAAGATGTATTAGTCGTAAGACCTTTCAGAGAAAGTCAATTCACTTACGATGATTTTAAGTACGCCGGAGAAATCATCTCCGCAGCAACAGGTGGCAGTCTGCATGTTGAAGACGAAAGCAACGCTGATATTTCCGCATTCAAATCCTTTGACGATTACGGAACAGTACTGATTGACTCACACGGCACACTGGTAAATAACAATACACCTTACATTATCACAGGAGAAACTTTCAGCAACTACAGCAGTTACGAAGCCGACTACTACGGCGGAAGAATCGCAGTCCGTTCAAGCGGAAGACTCGCCGTAAACGGAGATTTTTTTAACAAATACTATACAGCTAATTCCTTAAGCGGCAGCTTTATTTTTCTCGGCTGCTGTCATTCACTTGCAGATGAAAGTATTGCAAATGCTTTAATTTCAAAAGGAGCAAGTGCTGTGGCCGGCTACACAGATACTGTTACAGTATCCTACTGCAATTTAACTCTGTTTGAAACTCTGATAAACAGCATGGCAATTTCCACTGATTCAGCAAAGAACGGCATTGAATGTGCAAAAGAATTTTACGGCGATACAGACCCTGGAAACTCTGATTGTGAATTATCATTTTCCTGGGACGACTCATATGCAATGTTCATCAGCGGAGAAAACAAAACATCTTCAAAAATGGATATAGTTCTCGTTCTCGACAGGTCGGGAAGTATGGCAGGAACACCTATTGAGGAAACCAAGATTGCTGCAGCCGAGTTTGTGGAAAACATCTTAGGCGAAGAAGCAAGCATAGGCATTGTTACATATGAAAGCGGCGCTGAAATTGTATCGTATACAACCGATAACGAGTACGCGCTCACAAACTCCATCGACGGTATTTACACAGGCGGCGGAACAAATATAGGAGCCGGACTGCAAACCGCATGCAGCATGCTTGAGGAAAGCGAAGCTGAAAAGAAAATAATCGTTTTAATGAGCGACAGCGAACCTAATGAGGGGCTTGTCGGAGAGAATCTAATCGCATACGCAGACAGCATCAAAGACGACGGCATATGTATTTATACGCTCGGATTTTTTGAGGCTCTTACAGACAAATATAACGCGCAGAGCCTGATGACAGCCATTGCAAGTGAAGGCTGTCACTACGAAGCTGCCGACGTGTCTGATTTGGTATTCTTCTTCAGAGATATAGCAGAGCAGATTAACGGGCAGAGATATTATCATATAAGAATTGCATGTCCTGTAGATGTTACTGTCGAATACAACGGAGAAACTTTGACTTCTGACGAAGGTGACCTTTCAACAAGAACATCTTTCGGCACGCTGACTTTTGAGGAAAGCGAAAATGCCTCAGGCAGCGAAAAAACTGACGAAAACAGTTCCGGTTCATCAACGACAAAAGATAATCGCGTAAAGATACTGCGTCTTAAAGAAGGTGTAAACTACAATATATCCATTAACGGCAACGGAAAAGGTAAAATGACCTATGCCATCGGGTTTATGGATAAGGACGGAGAATACACCGACCATAGAATATTTAAAGATATCGAAATCACTAAAGCTACAGTTATCGACACGGTAGCGGCTAACACCGATAAGACCACGCTCAAGGTGGACGAAGACGGTGACGGAGAATATGACCTGATTTACAGAGCTGAAAAAGACAGCCGCAGTGAATTGGTTGATCACTCTAAAGAGTTGGAAATCATATTCAAAACATGCACAGCAGCAGCCGGAGTTCTTCTTTTGTTGATTATCGAAAGCATCGTAGAGTGTATCATCAGAAAAAAGATACGTAAGAAAAAAGCAGGTGCATGATAAATGTGTATTTTAAACGGGGCGCGGTCTCACGAGCTGAGACCGCGCCCCGCTTATTTTTATGATTCCTTTTATTCTGCTTTCATGCCGGTAGCTGCTTCAAATGCAGGCAGCTCATAGCAAGGAAAATAAATACCCCATGTTTCCCTGTTATATTCTATTTCCAGAACATAATGATACTTAACATGAACACAGTTAAGATCATCTACCGTCAGCTTGTATCGTTTGTAGATACCTTGATCCGGCCTGACATCTTTATTCCACTTAGGCATGCATATATGCTTTTTAATTTTTCTGATTCTGCGCAAGCAGGATAGCGGAAATGCATATTTTGTTTGCAAATCAGCTAAAAAAAACTGACCGTCACTTGCAAAAATTTTGTATTCCAGGTTTTTATAAGCAAGAATACGTGAAAGTGTTTCTTTTGCTACAGGTTCTCCGTTTTTCAATTTATAGCTGAAAGACAGGATATCTACCGCACAGGCAGAAGCAGGAATACGCAGTCCAGTATTGATACTCTTTGTTATACTCTCCATATAATACGTTGTACGCTGACCTTC
>JAFTXL010000037.1 GCA_017464985.1 Clostridia bacterium
TGCCAATAATGACTGTACCCTCCCTGCGGGAATACCTGTCTTTTCAGAAATCTCTCCCGTTGTACGGACTCCGTCCCGTATCATACTGTATACAGCAAATTCACAGGTATCCTCCTCATACTTACACAGATGAGAAAATTTATCTTTCTGAGGCTTTGCCGTGTCATAAAAACCTATTTCAGAAAGGATATCTTCTTCCGAAGTTACACAAAGCGCGCCGTTTTGTATCAGTTTATTGCAGCCGAAACTAAGCGGACTGTCAATATTGCCCGGAACAGCAAACACATCACGCCCTATATCGGCTGCAATTCCTGCCGTAATCATAGCACCGCTTGTCTGCCCTGCCTCAACAACCGTAACAGCATAAGAAAGAGCTGCGATTATCCGGTTTCTTGCAGGAAAATTATTTCTCACAGGAGGCGTACCGGGAGGGAACTCACTGATTATACACCCTCTCTTTTTTATCATCTCATAAAGGCCGACATTCTCTTTAGGATATATGACGTCAGCACCGCATCCCAGCACGGCAATTGTATATCCGCCGGAGTCCAATGCCGCTCTGTGAGCCGCAGTATCTATGCCCCTTGCCATACCGCTTACAATTCCGAATCCTCGCTTTGCAAGCGCCGTACTCAATCTCAATGCTGTGCCGTACCCGTATGCACTGCAATTTCTTGAGCCTACAACAGACAAAAGTATTCTTTCTGCATACATTTCTCCGTATATTTCATAAGGAAGATTCCCAAAACAGTATAAAACCGCAGGAGATGACGGCAATTCTTTTAAAATGGCAGGATACTCAGGCATATTACGATGTACCGTTTTCATTCCTTTTTTCTCTGCATTACGAAATATATCATCTGCTCTTTTTATATACTCTTTATCAGCCATATTCTGCGCAAGCTTTTTATATTTTATGATACCGTCTCCAATCTCACCTTTTTCAGACGCTTTAAACGCCTGTATTACACTGCCGTATTCATTTTCAAGCAAACCTATAATTTTGTTTATCGGATGTCCGAGCATTGACACCCAAATCCATGCAACAGCCTCACGACACTCTTCCATAATCAGCCACCTCCGGTCTGTCAAACCATCTGTACTGCAGAGCCTCCGCAATGTCATATTCTGTGATATCTGCTCTGCAATCCATATCAGCAATAGTCCTTGCAAGCCGCAGTACCTTTTCATATCCGCGTATGCTAAATCCCAGTTCGTCAACTGCCGCAGATAAAAGCCGTTTTGCTTTTTTATCAGGACGACAGTATTTTTCAATCTGCCTGCGGTCAATTCTTCCGTTAAGCTTGTTCTTCTGTCCGCTGTACCGTTCAAACTGTATTTGTCTTGTTCTTTCCACCCGTTTTTTTATATCAGCCGAACATTCACAATCACTTTTCTTCATTTCGGCATATCTGACGCTTTTGACAGGAATATGAATGTCAATTCTGTCCAAAATCGGATTTGAAATACGCATGAGTTTTGATTTAATCTGCATTTTATTGCATGTACACTTTCCGCCGCCCTCAAACAGATTTCCGCATTTACAGGGATTTGCCGCTCCGACAAAAAGAAAATCGGCAGGAAATTTTTCTGTAGAGCCGTATTTTGATATAACCGCAAAATGTTCTTCCAAAGGCTGACGCAAAGCTTCAATAACAGGGATCTGCACTTCCGTAAGCTCGTCCATAAAAAGGACACCGTTATGAGCAAGGCTTATCTCTCCCGGAACTGCGAAGCGCCCTCCTCCCATAAGTGAAGCAGGCGTAATTCCCGCATGAACCGCGCGAAAAGGTCTTATCCCTGAAAAACATCCGTCCGACGGCATACCTGCAGCACTGTATACAGAGGCCGTTTCGATTATTTCTTCTTCTGACATCTTAGGTAGAATACCCGGAATACACTTTGAAATCATTGTTTTACCGCTGCCGCGGCATCCCATAAGAAGAATATTATGACACCCCGAAACAGCAACTTCCACGGCTCGTTTCAATTCCGACTGACCGAAAATATCCGAAAAGTCATATTCTCTGTCATTTTCGTTTACTTTTTGTTTCAAATTTTCAATCGGCTTTGTAATCACACGGCTGCCATTTTTTAGATATAAAACTGCCTCTCTCAAACTCTTCACTCCGACGGCGTTGATTCCTGACGGTACAATCTCACACATATTGTGTTTCGGAATGACAATTCTTTTTATCCCGTTCTTATTTGCACACAACGCCATGGGCAATGCGCCCCGTACTTCTCTTAAACATCCGTCAAGCGACATTTCGCCTAAAAAAGCTGTGTCTTTTATACTCTCCGCGGATATAATTCCCATAGCAGCAAGAATACCTATAGCTATAGGCAAATCAAATTTACCGCCGTCTTTCCTTACATCCGCAGGCGCAAGATTTACAATAACCCTCCCCGGAGGAAAATCATATCCCTGGTTCAGCATAGCGGTACGCACTCTTTTTGCAGTCTCCTGTGCGCCCGTGCCGCACATACCGACAACTTTAAACTCTGGAATTCCTCTTGAAATATCTGTTTCAGCATCCACCGTATATCCCCGTAATCCGTACAATCCCAACGTTGATACCCTTGAAAACATAAAAAGCCCCCAATCAAGTAGATTGGGGACAATTTTATCATTGGGTAAATATTTAGTCTATTTCCCGGGAATTTACATTTTTATTATTCAAGAGGAGTACAAGCAAACATTATGTTTTTACCGATTGTTGCAGCCGATTCCGGAATGGAAAGCTTATCCTCTGTAAGTGAATTGCAATACTGAAATGCCGCATTACCGATTTCAACAAATCCGTCGGGCA
>JAFTXL010000038.1 GCA_017464985.1 Clostridia bacterium
GCTTGATGATATAAAAAACGGAGATGTCACAGACGAAGAATTCGATGCTGCAAAGAAGAATCTCATAAATAATCTGAGGAATCTTGCGGAGGAACAGTATTCGCTGCTTGATTATTATCTGGACCAGAGTTTTCTTAGAAACGGATATACGATAGATGAGTACATTGAGGGAATAAATAACGTAGAAAAAGAGCAGATATTTGATGTCGCAAAGCGTATTCAGCTTGATACCGTGTATTTTATGAAAGGAATTAAGGAGGATGATTATGAACAGTAACATACATGTTACGGAAGCCGTAAATTTAGGTGAAAAATTGTATGAATTTACTCATTCTTCAGGGCTTAAAGTTCAGATAATACCAAAGTCAGATATTTACAAGAAATTCGCGATTCTTTCTGTTGCGTTCGGATCAATAAATACACGCTTTATATTGCCTGGGGAAGAAAAAATAACACGTGTTCCAGAGGGCGTGGCTCATTTTTTGGAGCATAAACTTTTTGAGCAGCCAGACGGCAATATGTTGGAACGCTTTAATTCAGAGGGTGCGCGTACTAATGCGGCAACAGGCTTTGCAAAAACGTACTATTATTTTAACTGTACCGATAATTTTGAAAAGTGTTTTAATATGCTTCTGCATTTTGTGACGCATCCCTATTTTACCGAGGAGAATGTAGAAAAAGAAAAAGGCATTATCTGCCGCGAAATAAAAATGTACGAGGATAACCCCGAATACATTTCGTCGATGAACATGCTAAAAATAATGTACAGAAATAATCCTGTCAAAAATGAAATAGCAGGAACTGTTGAAAGCGTTATGAGCACAACACCGGACGATTTGCAGCTTTGTTATGATTCTTTTTACACTCCTAAAAATATGGTTTTAACAGTTACGGGAAATGTTGATCCTGACCGTATTTACAGCATGGTCTGTGATAAAATGGATAACATCCCTGTAATAGAAATTCCTAAGAGGTATTTTGAATCTGAGCCGAAAGAACCTGTAGCTTACAGCATCAGCCAAAGCATGGATGTTTCAAGACCTATTTTCGCAATAGGATTTAAAGACAGCACAGAGGGATTTTCTTCGGAAGAATACCTTATGCATGCTCTTTCAGGCTCAATATTGAACAGTATGCTGTTTGATAAAAGTTCTGATTTTTATGAAAAAATGTACAATAAAGGTCTGATTGACTACAGTTTTGCGTCTGATTTTGACACGGACAGATACTATGCAAATGCGTCTCTCAGCGGTGAATCTGATTCTCCGGAAGAACTTCTGAAATACGTAAGAGAGTATATTTATGAAAAGAGCGCAAACGGGTTTTCAGAAGCTGATTTTGTAAGAGTAAAGCGGGCGATGTTCGGAAGTGATATAAGAATGTTTACATTTCCTGAAAGTATCGGTAAACTTTTTTCTTCGTTGTATTTACAGGGTATAGGTGGGTTTGATTATTTCAATGCGTATGGTAAAATAACCCAACAGAATATAAAACAGGTGCTTGAACGTGTATATATGCAGGAGCCTGTTTTGTCGGTTATTAAACCTTTATAATTTAAGTGAGGTGTTTTATGAGCTATATAGAATTTCCCAAGCTTAATATTCGTTTGGATAATGTGAGTGAAACTATCAATATCGGGAATTTCAGTATTGCATGGTACGGTATAATAATATGTTTCGGCATGGTTTTATGTATGATACTCGGCATGAGAAATTGTCACAGAATAAACATTTCTACGGACAAGCTCCTTGATTACCTTCTTGTGGCGATTCCATCTGCAATAGTCGGAGCAAGACTTTACTATGTGATTTTCTCGCTTGACAGCTACAAAGATGATTGGCTGAGCGTATTTTATATTTGGGAGGGCGGTCTTGCTATTTACGGAGGTATTATAGGTGCTGCTCTTGCCATAATCATAATGGCGAAAATACGTAAGGATTCTATACTCGATCTGTTTGATTTCGCTTTCCCGTACATATTTTTAGGACAGGCAATCGGCAGATGGGGAAATTTTGTAAATCAGGAGGCGTTCGGACGCACTACAGATATTCCGTGGGGAATGACAGGTGACCAGATTGATAAATTTGTAGTTAATGAGTTAGGTGAAGCGTCAGGAACACTTGTACATCCCACGTTTCTTTACGAATCAATTTGGTGTTTTATAGGCTTTATAGTTCTTACTGTGTATTTCCGTAAATTCAGAAAGGGAAAAGGCGAAGTTTTTGCATTGTATCTTTTGATATACGGCTTAGAACGTGCTTTTGTTGAAGGACTTCGCATTGACAGCCTGATGATAGGCGGTCTCCGCGTATCACAGCTGATTTCCGTCTGTATTGCGCTTGTGAGCATTCCATTCTTTATTGATTGCCGTAAAAAGTTTCTTGAGGAAGAAGCGGCAGCGGTGGCAGATGAGGAAAAACATACATCACTTTCTGATATAGTTGAACAGGATAAAATGGAGTCCGAGCAGGCTGACGCAGAGGATTCGGAGGAAGAAAAAGTGGACAGCGCGGAGGAGGACACAGAGGAAGATGAGATTTGAGCATGTTGAAATTGAAAAGAGCCATGGCTTTGACTACCTGAGAAAGTTTGACTACCTTCTCATGGCGGCCGTTCTTGCCATATCCGCAATAGGCCTTATCTTTTTACACAGTGCTCAGTACGATAAATATCTCGACCACGGTGCAAAGGCCATGATTGTTCAGGTTGTAGGTCTTGTACTCGGAATAGCTGCTTCTTTAGCTATATGTTTTTATGATTACGGAAATTTCAAAAAGGTTTTTATTCCGTTTTATGTCATAAACCTTTTGCTGATGCTCATAGTATTTATTCCCGGTGTAGGAACCGAATCGGGAGGAAGCCGCAGCTGGCTTAATCTCGGATTCACTACATATCAGCCGTCAGAGCTTATGAAGCTTGCAATGATTATTTTTCTTGCATACTACATTGAAAAATCCAATGTCGAAGGTCTGACGCTAAAAAACGCGTGCGCTATCCTGGGAGGATTTCTTGTTCCGCTCGGATTGGTATTTCTCCAAAAGGATTTGGGCATGGCGCTTGTATATATCCTTACATTTCTTGTAATGATTTTTGTCGGAAAAATAAAACTCAGATATATATTTGCAATAATCGGAGTTGGATGTGCGCTTGTTCCTTTTGTGTGGAAGTTTTATTTGAACGGTGTAAGAAGATACAGATTCCTGGGATTTCTTGACCCGGATAATCCGATTTATTTTGATTACACTTTACAGCTCAGACGTTCGCTTTCCGCGATAAGCTCAGGCGGACTTTTCGGAAGCGGTGTAGGAGAGGGCCCTATGAATACATCGAACCGAATCATAGTTAAACTCACTGATATGATTTTTACTGTTATATGTGAGGAAGCCGGATTTATGGGAGCAATGCTTGTGATTCTTATTTTCGTCTTTATTCTTCTGAGAATGCTGCGCATTTCCGCAACTGCGAAGGATATGTTCGGAAGATGCATTGTAGCAGGCATATTCACGATGTTTGCTTTCACCATTTTTCAAAATATCGGTATGAACATAGGTATAATGCCTATCACAGGACTTCCTCTTCCATTTGTGAGTCAGGGCGGTTCTGCGATGCTCGCAAACTACATATCGATAGGCTTTGTCTTAAGTGTATCAATGCGGCGTGAGAGCGGTATGTTTTCGGATTAGCTATGAAGAGGAAAGTACGGATTCCATAGGTGTTCTGATTGGAGAGAATGACACCTGAAATGTACGGTCTTAACCTGAAGGACAAGCCTGTAAGTATGCATCTGGATATTGCATACATCAAATATCGCGGATACAATGATGACGGAGAGTTGGCAGAGATAAAGTTTGACTTTTTCAAAGAGTCCGGAGATTATCCGAAATACATTTATGATGGAGTATATGAGGACTTCTGCAGCGATACTGATGAGCAGGATAAATTCTCGTATACGGACGCTGAAAACAACACCTATGAGTATTTCGATAATGGTGCTGGAATATTTATCTTTAAAAATCAGGAACTGATTGGTGCGGCGACAACAAGTAAAGTCTTACTCCGTGACTTATAAAAACAAAAAACGACTGCAACCGCAGTCGTTTTTTTATCGGAGTGACCTGACTTGAACAGGCGACCTCTTGCACCCCAAGCAAGCACTCTAGCCAAACTGAGCTACACCCCGAATTTCGTTGCCGATTATTATGGGGGAATCAACAACGTTGTTTAGTATAGCACGGATAGTAAATTTTGTAAACCTATTTTTATCCATGATTTGAAGCAAAATTTGGGGACAAATTTGAGTGCATTTTTGAGATAAATGCATGCCGAACCAAGTTTCAATTGGACATCACAGCATGAAGAAGATATAAAAGGCCATTTACACGGGAAATTATAATAGTGTTTGATTTTTAATATAAATTGCGATATACTTGTTCAAATTTCAATTTCAGGAGGGATAGTTTTCAATGATAATAAATCCGAGTTTTTATGAAAGAGAAGGCAACAGCGAGAAAGGTTACGATCTTTTTTCAAGATTGCTTAAAGATAGAATTATTTTATTGTTTAATGATATAAATGATGACCTTGCGTGTACGGTTATCGCGCAGCTTTTATATCTCGAAGCCATAGATCCGGATAAAGATATTACAATTTATGTAAATTCATACGGAGGTTCTGTTTCCGCGGGGTTTGGTATTTATGATACTATAAAGCATCTTAAATGTGATGTAAGTACCGTGTGTGTAGGTATGGCAGCCAGCATGGGAGCATTTTTGCTTGCGGCAGGTACAAAGGGAAAGAGATTTGCTTTGAAAAACAGCCAGATTATGATTCATCAGGTATTGGGCGGAGCAGAAGGTCAGGCATCAGATATGAAGATAGAGGCAAAGCATATGCTTCGTATTAAAGAACGTCTGAATTCAATTCTTGCTGCTAATACAGGCAAAGATATAGAAACTGTGACAAAAGACACAGAGAGAAATAACTGGATTTTTGCCGAAGAGGCAAAAGAATACGGATTAGTTGACGAAGTA
>JAFTXL010000039.1 GCA_017464985.1 Clostridia bacterium
AATGTTACAGCTAAAACTATGTATACAAGTAAAAATATTCCGCCTCCGTACTTTGCAGCAAGATAGGGGAATCGCCATAAATTACCCAGTCCTACAGCACTTCCTGCAGCTGCAAATACAAATCCTATTTTGCTTGTAAAACTGCTACGTTTAGTTTCCATATGTATTTTCAATCCCTTTCAATTCGCATATAACTTTTTTACTATAACATAATAAGAAAATAAGTACAAGTAACACAACAGGGCAAAAATGTCATTTAACAATTAAAATCGATTGTTTGTATGTGTCAAATTACTTATATCCTTTGTGGAAAAGGACGCATATTATGTAGATAGAGGTGATACTATGAGTCCGTGTGAGCTGACTGCATCCATTACTGCAATTGCAAACGTAATTTTTACCTTAATAGATTAAAAAACATTACGTGTAAACGGCAGCAAATATTGGGATGCAATGCCGTTGATGTTAGTTAAATTTAATTGAAATTACCGGAGTATTGTGAAATTGATAAAAGCAAAGAACGTATAGCTCTTACTATGCGTTCTTTGCTTTTGTGCTCGATAAGCAGTTTTTCGTTGAATTTTATCCTCCAACATTCTTATGAAAAGTAGCGTAGTACGTCCTATTTTTCTTATGCCTTACTTATTAAAGAATTCATTGTAAAGTGCAATAACTGAGCCGTTTGCGTCTTTTGCGGATACACCGAACATGATACTTACCTCAGAATATACCTGATTTATAATATTGAGGTTTATATTTGCGTTAGCAAGGGCAGTTGCAGCTCTTGCTGCAGTACCGATTGAGTGAGTCATACCATTACCGACAATCATAACAATTGCCTGGTCAAATTCCAAAGAAACATGATCGACATTGAGCTGCGCATAGATTTTCTTTATCATTCTATCAAAAACTGACTCATCGTAATATTTATCGCGAATAATGATTGAAATGCTGTCGATACCTGAGGGAGTATGCTCATAAGAAATGCCTTCTTCTTCAAGAATATGAAGAAGCTTTCTTCCTATACCGATTTCTCTGTTCATCATGTATTTTTGTATATGGAGAGTCATAAAACCTTTATCAGCCGCGATTCCAACAACAGGGAACATCTTGTGATTTGCATCAAGTGCATAGCTTGGTACAATAAGAGTACCCGGAGCAGATGGGTTATTTGTATTTTTTATATTTACCGTGATTCCCTTGTGGTACACAGGAGCAAGTGCTTCCTCGTGAAGAACGCTGAATCCTGCATATGAAAGCTCACGCATCTCCTCGTATGAAAACATCGGAATAGGTGTGGGGTTGTCAATAATTTTAGGATTTGCGGCATATACCGAGTCAACGTCAGTAAAGTTTTCATAAAGCTCTGCGTTAACGGCAGCGGCAAGAATAGCGCCTGTTACATCACTTCCTCCTCTTGAAAATGTAACAACTTCGCCTGTTTCGGAGTATCCAAAAAATCCGGGAAAAATCATAATTGAGTCCTTTTTCGCAAGACGAGCAAGCTTGTTATATGATTTTGGAAGCACCTGTGCATTGCCGAATTCATCGCTTAAAATGAGTCCCGCAACAGCAGGGTCAATGTATTCCGCATTTTTACCAATACTCTTAAGGTATGCGGCAACCAACTTTGCTGAGTTGTCTTCTCCTGCTGCTTTAAGTAAATCAGTAAATTTCTGAGGATTTCTCTTTGATGAATTTACACGCTTTGTAAGGTCGGTAGCTATCTCTTCAGAAATTTTGTTATCCATTTCAAGCTCTGCGGCAATAGAAGAGTAGCGATCAATGACTGCGTTGAGTGCATTTGTGTGGTCTTCACCTGCAAGAGCTGTTTCCGCAAGTTTAATCAAAAGGTCTGTAACCTTTGTATCATCTGAATTTCTTTTTCCGGGTGCTGAAACTACAACTAGTCTGCGCGCGGAATCCGCAAGAATAATATCGCATACTTTTTTTATCTGTGTTGCGTCAGCAAGTGAGCTGCCGCCGAATTTAATTACTTTCATTGTATAAATGTCCTTTCGTTTTAAATATTGTTGCCGACCCGGTTATAACGATTTCCCGGATCGGCAATAGAATTACATAATATATGATTTTTAATCAACAAAGTTGATTGTATTTTCTACAACCGCAGATACAGCAGATGTGAATACTTTTGCAGCAGAATCATATTCGCAGGTTGTCATCGGATTAGTAACAAACGCATATTTATCGTTTACTTTATCAAGTAAAGTAACACCATTACCGAATACTGCAACAAGAGCATTCTTTATGTCTGCCACATCGGCATCCGAAGAAATACGTACAAGTTTGCGAAGCTTTTCATTATTTGATTTATCAATCACTGCATTAACTTCGGTAAACTCAGGTAGAGAAGCTTCATTGGGATTTTGCAGAATTTCAATAATATCTCCTGCGACAGCGCTTGCTGTAGGAAGCTTACCTGCTCCTTTTCCGTAGAAAAGTGTATCTCCTGTATAAGATCCTTTAACCAATACGGCGTTGAATACCGAATTAACAGATGAAAGAAGATTATCTCCCGAAAGCAGAAGCGGTTCTGTAGTAATTGTAACCTTTCCCTCAACAAGGCGGCTTCTTGCAATCAGTTTTATAGAGCAGCCGAGCTTGTCGGCAAAAATGTGGTCTTCACTTGTGATGTTTCTGATACCTGTACATGCTACATCTTTATAATCAACAAAAGAGTGGTAAGCT
>JAFTXL010000040.1 GCA_017464985.1 Clostridia bacterium
AGGTGATAACACAGGTGCAGGCGATAACACAGGTGCAGGCGATAACACAGGTGCAGGCGATAACACAGGTGCAGGCGATAACGCTGGTACAGGCGACGCAGGCAACACTGGTAACGCTGGCAACAACAGTAACGGAAACCCCAACACAGCAGATGCTTCAACAGTAGCATTCGTAGCACTTTTTGCTATTGTTGCTATGGCAGCTGTAGTATTCAAAAAAGAAAGAGCTTAATCTTTCAGGTCATTGATATAAATAATTAGTATCAAAGATTTTTTTCAGAGCCGGACCGAAAGGTTCGGCTCTTTTTTCATGACAATTGCTTATAAAATTTTGAGACAATGCGTTTTTGTAAGCAATTGACCTGTTTTTTATGTTCACTTGCTTGACATTCTACTCGCGCAGCTATATACTTGTAACATCATTTTAAACGTTTGTTGTATTTATATATTTGAAATATCTGGTTTTAATTCGGCATATTGTTTTGTGTATGCTGATTATGAATATCTTTTATGAGGAGGAATTTTTATGA
The DNA here is from genome assembly GCA_017464985.1 of Clostridia bacterium. Next base: position 531 of record JAFTXL010000040.1, read on the forward strand.
GAAGCGCTGATTTGCGTAATGTTGTATTACTTGGACATGGAGGAGCCGGAAAGACGTCGATTGCTGAAGCTATGCTGTATAACGCAAGACTTACTGACCGTATAGGTCGCATAGCAGACGGAAATACAACTCTTGACTATGATCCGGAAGAAATAAGACGCGGTGCTTCTGTTTCTACTGCGGTTACTCCTATCACATGGCTTGCCAGAAAGATAAATATTATAGACACTCCCGGATATTTTGATTTTGCCGGTGAAATGCTCAGCGGTGTAAGTGCTGCCGCTTCTGCTGTTATTGTTGTTGCAGGCGGCGTAGAGGTAGGCGCTGAAAAAGCGTGGGATGCAGTTACAGAGCGTGAGCTTCCTCGCGCGATTGTTATAAATAAGATGAATGATGAAACTGCAGAGTTTGAAAAGATTTATGCAAAAATTCGTGATAAATTTGGCAATTCGTGTGTTGCTTTACAGCTTCCTATACGCAAAGACCGGGCTTTATACGGATATGTAGATACTGTTACACTCAGAGCTAAAAAGTTTGAGAAAAACGGCGATGTGACAGACCTTGATGATATTCCGGATGAATTGGTTGCAGAGGCGAAGATGCTTCACGACCGTATTGCAGAGGCTGTTGCAGAGTCTGATGATGAGCTTATGACGAAGTATTTCTCAGGTGAGTTATTTACTCAGGAAGAAGTTATCAGAGGTCTTAAAGCAGCTGTGCGAATCGGTGCTTGTACACCTGTACTCATTGCGTCTGCATATGAGAATTTAGGTATAAAAGAGCTTGCTGACAACATCATTAAATATATGCCTTCACCTGTTGATATGGGAGATATAACTGCAGAAACTGTTTCAGGAGATATCGTTTCTGTAAGTAAGGACGAAGATGCAGATCCTGTTGCATTTGTATTCAAGACAGTTGTTGACCCGTTCGTAGGCAGACTTTCATTCTTTAAAGTATTTTCAGGTACTGTCAAGTCTGATATGGTCCTTTATAATCCTGATAAAGATTCAGAGGAGAAGATAGGTCAGATATTCAACATGAGAGGTAAAAAGCAGATTCCTGTAGATGCTCTTGTTCCGGGCGATATAGGAGCTGTTGCAAAGCTTTCTGTTACAGAGACAAATGACACTCTTTGTACAAAGGCAAACCCTGTTATAATGCCTAAAATTTTATTTCCGGAGCCTCAGCTTTTCCGTGCTATTTCAGCAAAATCTAAAGGTGATACAGATAAGGTTGTTCAGGGCCTTTCAAAGCTTCGTGATGAAGATAAAACTTTCAATTACGAGCAGAATTCAGAAACATCACAGCTCATTATTTCGGGTATGGGAGAGCAACACCTGGATCTTATTATCAATAGACTAAAGAACAGATATTCCGTAGACGCAGACCTTTCTGTTCCTAAAGTTGCGTACAGAGAGACTATTAAAAGGAAAGTCACTGCAGAAGCTACTCATAAAAAGCAGTCAGGCGGAAGCGGTCAGTACGGTAAAGTTGTAATCGAATTTGAACCGGGATATAACGATGAGCTTGAGTTTGCGGAGAAAGTTGTAGGAGGAAGTGTTCCGAAGCAGTTCTTCCCGTCTGTCGAAAAAGGATTGCAGATGAGCGTAATGCACGGAGTTTTGGCGGGATACCCTGTTGTTAAATTGAAAGTGACACTTCTTGACGGAAAATATCATCCTGTAGATTCAAAAGAAGTTGCTTTTATAAGTGCTGCTAAAATGGCATATAAAAAGGCGATGCCGGATGCGCAGCCTGTATTGCTTGAGCCTGTATACGCTGTGAAGACATATGTTCTTGATAAACATATGGGTGATATTATAGGTGATGTAAGCAAACGCCGCGGCAGAATTCTCGGCATGAACCAGATGCCTAATGGCATACAGGAAGTTGAATCTGAAATTCCTTATGCAGAGATGTTTAATTACGCAACTGATCTTAGATCTATGACTCAGTCGAGAGGCTCTTTTACAATGGAATTCGTAAGATACGAAGAAGTTCCTTCTAACATTGCGATTAAGATAATTGCTGAGGCGAATAAAGACAGAATAGATTCTGATGAAGATTGATAGTATTTACGATTAATAAGTAATAAAAGCAACAGCGGCGCACAAAAGCTCTTGTGCGCCGCTGTTGCTTTTTGTATAGTGCTTTAATTCAAATGCACTTGCAATTGCAATTGTTTTACCTTATGTGTTCGCAGTAACAACGTATTTGCCGTTTGTAACTGCGATTGAAGAAATCTCACCATGGAAAACAGGGGATAATGTATCTCCTGAAGAATCAATGCAGCGGATGCTGTCAAATTCAAAACCGTTTACTGCGGGGATTTCTATTTTTCCATATGTGTTGGCAGGCAGTGTCACATCAAGTGTGAACATATTGTCTTTTAAAGACCAACTTACAGATACTCTTCCGTATACTGTATCGTAATGTCCTGATGCATTTTCGATGCCGTCAAAGACATAAGGCCGCACTATGATTTCTTTATATCCCGGGTTGTTTTCAGATGCTCTTATGCCGAGAATGTGTGTATAAAACCAACTTGTAAAGGCTCCCTGCATTGGGTGGTTTAAAGAGGCAGGGTTAGATTCTTCCTGCGGTGATACAAAACATTCATATAGACTTGTTGCGCCACTCTCAATCATCTTACGGAAGTTGTTATTTTCCGGGGAAATAAGTGCTGACAGCATCTCTGAACCGTAACCGTATTCTGTCATGGCAGGTATTGAGTGTTTGTTGGCATAAATGCCGGTGTACATAGAGTAGCCGTCTTTTTCAAGTATTCTTTTATAATCTAAAGCAAGTAATTCTGCACATCCTGTCGGGTATAGACCGTAACGAAGTGCTACACCGTCGGCACCTTGTGTTTTAAATGAATTTTTTTTGCTGTCATAAAATTTGCATATAAAAGCTTCTTTTATAGATGCTGCAAGTTTATTGAACTTTGCTGCGTCATTTTCTTTCCTTAGTATATTTGCGACTTTTATCATAGTTTCAGTGCATTTGTAGAAC
>JAFTXL010000041.1 GCA_017464985.1 Clostridia bacterium
ATACAATCGGCTGTTGCAAATCAATTATTTTTGTTGTAAAAATTGTTCAAAATTTACTCGGCCAAAATTTACTCATTGTTGAAAATTTCTTTGAAGCGATAATGAACTTTTATCTCATTGTCAAAAATTTCTATCTGTTCCACAGAAAAAGACAGCAGTTCGCGAAAAAAATGTGCTGAATTTTCCGACTTCGGTGAAGCGACTACATCACAAAATTCATTGGTTCCGTTCAAAGAAATATGCTTTAAAAGAGCTGAAATACGGCTGTATATCTCTCCGGAATTCGTTTCATTTTCTGCTGGTTTATCATTATCACCGCAAAAGAAATTCTTTTCTCCGTTACATAACATATCTATTTTCTGCTCAAAAATTTTATTGATTCTGTAAAATAGATCCTCTGAAATCTTTCCGTCAAGCATATCCGAATATGCTTTTTCCTGCTTTTGTTTAAGTTTTTTTTCTTCTGTACTTAAATCTTTTGGATTTATACTCCTATCGAAGGAATTATCGGCAATATTAACCCTGCCGTCAACATCTAAACCGATGTCACCAATTGAACCGTTGTCAGCCGCAAAATGACTGACAGCAGTTTCATAATATGCATAAATATCTTCCGCAGTTGTTTTTATAAGAAAATCTTCTGCAATGAAATTTCTTATGCATGCATTTGCGCCGTTTTTTGCATATGCGGCGCAAATGTATCCGGAGGGAAGATGTTTCTGCCGGCGCAGAAACATCTTCCCTCCGCAATGCCCGCAGCGGAGTATGCTGCCGAACAAATTTACTCCGCTGCGGACTGAGCCGCCGCATCCGCGGCGGCTCTCCCTTACCGCCGCTGCGCGGCGGTAAACATCCTCGTCAATAATCCGCGCATGAGTATTCTCCGTCACCACCCACATGTCCTCAGGAAGTCTGCATGTCTTTTTGCTCTTGTAGCTCACCTTACGGCTGACACCCTGAACCGTTGCCCCAATATATACCCGATTCGACAAAATCCGCTTAACAGTAACAGGATTCCAGCGGAGCTCAGCACTTCGGGCAGGATTCGGCGGCAGAATACATTCAGAATCAAGAATCTCCGCAATTTTCTTGTAACCTTTTCCCGACACATATAAATCAAATATCCGTCTTACCACTTCCGCCTCACCGGATTCAATTTCCAAACGGCAGCAATCGTCCTCCGATTTTTTATAACCGTACGGAGCGGTACCGATGTACTGTCCCGATTTGATCTTTTGTCTGATATTCGACCGGATTTTTCGTGAAATATCCATTACATATCTTTCATTAAACCAACTGTCAATACCGGCAAACTCATAATTCTTTACACTGTCGTACCGCCCGTCAGCAGTCACAACCCTTACTCCGAGTTCCTCCATGTATTCAAGAAAAAGCAAAGTCTTTGCGTTGCTTCTGCCTAGTCGTGACAAATCCTTTACAACAAGCATATCGACAATGCCGATATCAATATCCTTTTCAATAGACTTTATTCCCGGACGTTCAAACGTAACGCCCGAAATATTATCATCCTCATAAACCTTAGTGCGCTTTCCGGGAAAATTATTCTGCACAAAAGCCAAAACAAGCTGCTTTTGTGTCTCAATACTGTCGGTGCGCGCTCCCAAATCATCACGGCTTAATCTGACATAAAGAGCCGCAATTCCATTACCGTAATCAGTTGCATTGCCCGTACTGCTCATACAAAATACCCCCGCAATCATATTGCTCAAAAAGCTCTGTGCATTTTATTATAAAATCACGCTCAGTAAAACCCGATGTGTTACTTGAGTCACCGCAATTAAATAACTTCTGAACAGTTCTTTCCTTTTTTCTACCCATAAAGCAAAACCTCTTTGGCACCGCATACACGTATCAAATACGCACTCACGCTGGTTTTACACCGATTTTCATGAATAAATATATGCTGGGTAATTTCAATAAAATAAATTGTCCGAATAATAAATTTATTATAAAATATGAATTAAACATCATCGGAGGCAATCACAGCAAAATTCCGCACGCGATTGTCTCGAAATCTGCCAAAGGGGAATTTACCGACAATGAACTGTACTGCAATAATCTGCGAATACAATCCTTTCCACAACGGACATAAATATCTGATTGAAGAAGCACGCCGGATTTCCGGAAGCAACTATATAATTGCTGTAATGAGCGGTAACTACATGCAGCGCGGCGGTCCTGCCGTCACCGATAAATGGACCAGAGCGCGTATAGCAATAGAATGCGGAGCAGATGCAGTGATAGAAATCCCTTCGGTATTTTCCTCCGGCAGCGCACAGTTTTTTGCGGAAGCAGCAGTTGATTTGATAAACAAAACAGGAGTCGTTGATTACATTGCTTTCGGCAGCGAAACCGCAGATATAGACAGGCTGAAAACCTTTGGCGAAACACGCGCAAAAGAACCTGAAAAATTTCGTGAAATTTTAAAATCCATGCTGAAAGACGGCAATTCATACTCCACAGCAATGGAAAAGGCACTTGGCACCAGACTAAAATCAAACGATATACTTGCGGTCGAATATATCTCCGCTCTATACAAAACAAACAGCGCTGTAACGCCCGTTATTATCAAAAGAGCGGGCAGCGCAGAGCACACCGACAGCGTTCTTCCGAGCAAAAAAACAGAAAGCGGAAGTTCCTCTGCTTCATCTGACTCTTCCGCCTCATTTGCAAGCGCGTCAGCGCTGCGCAAAATACTGTCACAGCATGAAGAATACACAAATTGCAACAGCAAAGCATATAACTTTATGCCCGAAAACGCATCCGCTCTGCTGCGCAAAGCGCTTACCGCGCAAGGCGGCTCTATGAGCCTTGAAAACTTTTCACAAATCATTTTTTATGAACTTCGCCGTCTTAAACCTGAGGGCATACGCGCATTGCCATATGTTTCCGAAGGCTTTGAATACAAACTTTACGAAGCCGCATGCAAAACAGGTGACATAGACAGCTTAACTGACTTCTGTACAAGCTCGCGTTACACTAAAACACGCGTAACGCGCATACTCACCGCAATACTCACCGGCGCAACAGCAAAAAGCCATGAAGCATGGCGAAACAATCTGCCGTATATAAAAATTCTCGGTTTTAAACGAAGCTCTGCTGAACTGATTTCTGTAATTTCAGAAAAAGCGCATGTGCCTGTAATAATACAGCCTGCAAAAGCAATGAAAACCCTCTCCGAATCAGCAAAACTGCTGCTCGGCCTTGAATACTTTGCTACAGATAACTACGTACTGGGCTTCGGGAACTCATCAATGCAAAACGCAGGACAGGAATTTACAAGGAAATCAGTGATAATATAACTTCTGCAAATACAAAATGGGCTGTTTTTTACAGCCCATTTTACAATATTTCTTTCATTTTTATAAAACAATATCCCTCATACTCTTAACATAATCAATTTTGAGAGCGTCCCTGTCAGGATGATTGCTTACAAAAGCGCTGACAGCCTTGCGGTTGCCCTCCGGGACAACAAAGCGCTTAAAACCGAGGCGCGCAGCTTCAGCAACACGTTTTTCGGCATGATTAACAGCGCGAATCTCACCTGTAAGGCCTACCTCGCCGAAAAATATACTGTCCGGCGATACAGGAACATTTCTGCAGGAGGATATAACCGCCGCAATGATTGCAAGGTCAACGGCAGGCTCTGTAATCCGCATACCACCGGCAACATTCACAAAAGCATCACTTTGACCGATTCTGAAATTAAGCCGTTTTTCAAGAACAGCAAGAAGCATCGCAAAACGGTTGAAATCTACACCGGTAGACATTCTGCGCGGTACATTTTGGTTTGAGCCGCTCACAAGCGCCTGTATTTCAACAAGAAGCGGACGGCTGCCCTCCATAGTACAAGCCACTGCAGTACCCGGCGCATCATCTGCTCTGCCGTCGAGCATCACAGCCGACGGATTTGTAATCTCAACAAGCCCTGTGTCACGCATTTCAAAAACGCCTATTTCATTAGTAGAACCGAAACGGTTCTTTACACACCGCAGAATCCTGTACGACATGTGGCGCTCTCCCTCAAAATACAGCACAGTATCAACCATATGTTCAAGTACACGCGGACCTGCAATAGAACCTTCCTTTGTCACATGACCGACAACAAAAGTAGTTATGCCTACGCTCTTTGCAATCTGCATAAGTTTTGCAGTGATTTCCCTGACCTGACTCACGCTTCCCGCGGCAGATGTTATTGAATCGTCATACATAGTTTGCACTGAGTCTACAACTAAATATGCAGGAGAAAGCTCCTCAATCATACTTTCCGCAGCACTCATTGATGTCTCCGAAACAACATAAAGATTATCAAAATCAACGCCCAGGCGTTCCGCTCGCATTTTAATTTGCTCTGCGGATTCTTCGCCCGATATATAAAGCACTTTTTCCTGCGGCGAAGAATCCGCAATGTTACCCGATATCATCAGCATAAGAGTCGATTTACCTATGCCCGGATCACCTGACACAAGAACAAGAGACCCTTTGACAAGACCGCCGCCAAGCACTCTGTCAAGTTCGCCTATGCCGGAGCTGCGGCGTTCATTGCTGATAGTGCCGGCATTTTTTATAGAAACCGGTGCGCTCCTTGCATATGCCGGCATTGCGGCAAGCCTGCTCACACCCTGTGTGGCAGGCTTGCCTTTAGGCTCCTCTACAAATGTATTCCACGAATTACAGCCTGGACATTTGCCGAGCCAGCCGCTTGATTCATATCCGCATTCTTTACAAAAAAACACTGTTGATTTATTCTTCGCCATTTGTGTTTCCTTCCATGCCGCTCGCATTTCCTTCCGTATTACCCCCCGTAATGCCGGTCGCTTTACCGTCTGCACAATCAGCCGCGCCAGCGCCGTTCGCACAGCTTTCCGCAGCGCCTTTCACGCCGTCTGCACCTGATTTCAACGCTATCGCATCATTCTCGACAGTAATATTGATTTTTCCGTTATACTCGCCGGAGAGCATTACTTCCGCGATTTTATCCTCAATCATAGTCTGTATAGCTCGCTTCAAAGGTCTTGCACCGAATACAGGGTCAAATCCTTTCTCAGCTATAAACTC
>JAFTXL010000042.1 GCA_017464985.1 Clostridia bacterium
CATCACCGTACGCTGCCGCAGTGCCTACAGTTACACGCGACGGATCATTTACTACCATGAGTTTTCCTTTGTAAGTTTTACCTTTGATATCAATTATTTCAAAGCCGTTAATATCAAATTCTTCCTCAGATGACGAATCATCATCTGCCTTTTCGCCGACCTGAATCAATGACACATCGGTTTCTCCCTCAGGAACAATAATTTCATGCGACGCAAGAATTTCAGCAACTTCTTCGTCTGACAGGAATATATACGCAAGAAAATCCATCTGCCCTGTCTCGGTCATCGCCATGACGAACATGTCACGCACAATTACAGACGGGCCTTTACATATAACCGCAATTGCGGAAAGCAAAGTAAGTACAACTACAATCAGAAAAGTTACAACGCACAACAATACTCTGCCTATAATCTTTCCGACAGTTTTTGCTATATTACCGGATTTGCCTGCTTTACCTGATAATTTTATTTCTTTATCAGCTCTTTCAGATTTCTCAGCTTCCTGCATTTTATGCCTTTCCGCAAGACGGGCTTCTATCTCATCAAATGAATCGTACTCATCGATATCATCAACATCATCAAATTCACCGTAAAACTGTTTTCTGTCCATTATCTAATCTCCGATTTCATATCTGACCGAAGCAACAACCGCAATTCCTGCCGTTTCGGTTCTTAAAATTCTTTTTCCTAATGTAACTGATTTAAATCCGTTTTCTATAGCATACACAGCCTCTTTTCGGGATATACCGCCCTCAGGTCCGATAAAAATACATATCTTCTTTATATCTCCACTGTCGCTGAGCCTTTGTAAATTTTCTGACATTATCTGTTTTAATGTGATATCGGTTTCATTTTCGTACGGCATGATATAAAGTGTATCTGCACCGTCCGCATGAGCAAACGCATCGGATATGTCTTCTTTAAAATTCATCGGAACAGCAACCTCCGGTACAATTCCTCTACCGCACTGATTTGCTGCCTCTTCTGAAATACGCTGCCATCTAATTTGCTTCTTTTCAGCGTCCTTCTGGCTGCTGTATCGCACAACTGTATGTTCCGTGAGCACGGGAACAATTCTATTAATACCCAATTCAACATTTTTCTGAACAATCATGTCCATTTTTTCGCCTTTGGCGACACCTTGGTATAAAGTTACAAGAATACGCGGCTCGCTGACGCAGCGAGCCGCGTATTCAACCGACGCCTCAATATAATCTGTTTCAAAAACAGAAATACAGCACTTGTATTCATTTCCATGACTGTCGCATACTGAAATACTGTCTCCCTTTTTCATGCGGAGAACATCTTTTATATGACGGACGTCACTGCCGCATATGCGTACAGACAATGCTTTTCCGTCATTTTCATCATACATAATGTTTTCAGACAATACAAAGAAACGTGCCATTTCGGAAATACTCTTACTTGAACTGTTTTCTGCAAGCCTGGATTTCACTTACGTATTCCATAAGTGTATGTTCTACATCGCCGAGCATATCATCAACATATCCCCTTGCGCCCATCTTTGCTTCATATGCCTGACGCTTTGCATCGTCAACAGTCTCTCTTGCCTGTTCTGTTGCAAGCTGAGTAATCTGATGAGCAGATACCAGCTCAGCACTCTTTTGCTGAGCCTCTCTTATAAGAGCTTCAGCTTCAGCATCCGCGTTATTCAATATGCGGTCAGCCTCTTCCTTTGCATCTTTAATCTGTCTGTCAGCATCTGACTGAGCGCTCTTTACAATTTCGTCAGCTTCAGCATCCGCATCTTCCAAAACACGCTGTGCGTCTTCACGGGCTGTATTAATAATAATCTTCGCTTCTGATGTTATAGAACGCGCTTTTTTTATTTCGTCCGGCAAAGCCTCCATAAGGTCATTTACGATTCCGAGCAACTCGGCTTTGTCAACAGAACACTTATTTCCGATAAGCGACTGCTTTGCATCTTTTATAATCTGCTCTAATTCTTCGAGAAGCTCAAAATATTCAACATCCTTTTTCATGTATATATCTTCCTTTCATAAGTAACATTTGCATCTATAGTCAACAATACGAATTTATCTTTCGGTTGTCATTTTTTCTTTAATATCTTCTACAATAATTTCAGGTACAAAACCCGATATATCTCCGCCGTTTTTAGCAACGTCCTTTATAATGCTTGAGCTTAAAAACGAATTATTTATGTCTGTCATAAAGAATATTGTATCAATTTCTTCATTCATGTGTTTATTAAGCATTGCCATTTGAAGTTCATACTCATAATCAGACACTGCACGAAGACCTCTGACAATGGTCGATGCTCCTTTACTTTTGACAAAGTCAACAAGCAGTCCTTCAAACATCGCGACTTCTACATTATCAATTTTGTCAATCTCGCCGAGAGTCTTTTCTATGAGATCAACACGCTCCTGCATGGTAAAAATCGAACGTTTGGCATCATTGTGAAGCACACCTACAATAAGCTTATCAAAAAGCTTTGACGCTCTCATTATAATATCCAGATGTCCGTTTGTAAGCGGATCAAAGCTGCCCGGATATACGCCTATTCTTTCTCTTTTGGTCTGCAACAAAATCACTCCCCAATCGACTCTTTAAAAAACAGAGAAACAGCTACCGTTCCGTATTTTTTGCACTTAATTCTTTTAAAATCACCGTACATATCAGCAATATCATCCTCCGCGGAGTGTTCGGCTAAAGCAACACAGCATCCTCTGCTTCCGTCATCCTCAGCGAATCCGCATACACCCGACTTTGATAAAAGAACAAGAGACTCTCCGATAAGACCTTTACCGTAAGGAGGGTCAAGCAATATCAAATCAAACGAGCGTTTTTCTCTTTTCATAACAGAAATGAGTTCGGAAAAATCCTTACTGTACACTTCTGCTATGTCCGAAAACCCGGTATGTGCAAGATTATCTTTTATAATCCCACAGCAGGATTTACTCTTATCATTAAACACAGCAAAAGATGCACCTCGGCTGAGCGCCTCTATGCCAAGCGTACCGTTACCCGAAAAAACATCAAGCACGCACCTGAACGGGAAGTACCGGTAAATCATACTGAACATAGCTTCTTTTACTCTGTCAAGAGTAGGTTTAGTCATATCCGAATCGACTGTTTTTAGCTTCATGCCGCCTGCACTGCCCGATACAACTCTGACCACTAAGGTCTCACCTCTACTTTCTAATAATACTCACATAAGCTTTCTTTGTCAATGAAACTTAAACAATACTTTCGAGTTTTTTGGACAGTAACGCAGCTTCTTTTGCAGCGGCTTCCGCATATGTATTTTCATCGTATTCATTACAATAATTTGAACTTTCATACGCATACATAATTCTGCGCGATACGCAAATCAAAGCACCCTGTCCGTCATCGTCGTTGAAGTATTCTCCGTACTGTTCAATCATAAAGCTTTCGTCATCATCCGCATCTGCGAGTATAATTCCCCACGGTGCGATATTTCTGATTTCATAGGGCTCTTCTGTGGTTTTTACAAACGACCCCACAATACTGTAACCTTTTTCGCCCACATAACTCTTTCCAAAATATCCGGTATCAAGCACAGCCGATTTATACAGTTCTTCTTCATTTTCAGCTGTTTTTATATTTTCAAAATCGTCTTCTTTATCAGATTCGGTTGTAACAGCCGTTATAAACAGACCTCTACCGTTCTCATCACACGCGCGAACCATTTCCGCAATTCCCTCAGCCGAAGAATACGGCGACACAGTAAGTGCATCAGCATAGAAAGAACCTTCTACCGCAACTCCCTCAAATGTATTTACTCCAAGCTCGCTTGCATTCAGATATGCGCGTGCATATGCAATGCATTCTTCTTTTGTACCCCCGCGCTTTCCGTCCGCAATTACTATCATATTTTTAGATTTCGCATATTTCACTGTTGCATCAAAAGCAACCATTCCGCTGATGCCGTATACTTCGTAGTCAGCAAGAGGCAAAACTACAGCCGGAATAATGTCACATACCGCATCTACAAAACCTTTATTATATAAATAAAATGCCGCGCCAAGACTTTTACAGTCTTTCTTTATAAACGCAGGCAATTTTTTCACATCGGGTTTAAGTGAAAGCGCAAGATGACTGTGCTTGTCACTGCACGCCTTTATTAATCTGTCAGAAAATCGTTCTGTCATAAATTCAACCAGTCCTTTCGGCTATTTCATCAGATTAGTACAACAAAAGCCGCTTTTAAGCGACTTTTATTTTTAATTAAATATTTAACCATTATACATCACACGAAGATCGTTTACAAACATTATCTTTTACTCAAATTCATTTTCAATCAGGCAGCCTTCTTTTATATCTACCGCACCGAGACAGTTTACAGACTGTCCGACAAAGTTTGCCGTCACGGTTCCTCCGGATATTGTCACAGACTGCGAGGACTGCAGAGCGTCGTCGCCTGCATTTACCGTCACAGTTCCGCCCTCTATGCAAAGATAGCCTTTTTCCGACTCTGTCTCATTTTCAACTTTCATACCGTCATCCTGTGATGTGATATTTATTATGCCGGAATTTACCGCAATGCTGTCTTTTCCCTTGACTGAATTGTTTACCGCGCTTACATTGATAGTACCTGATACAATTTTCAGATCGTTTGTGG